>CAIOLC010000001.1 GCA_903859055.1 uncultured Chlorobiaceae bacterium
AATTACAGAATAAGTTCACCAAAACAAATAACCATGTCGGTACATAAAAAAGAAGTAAAAAAAGTAACTACCCATGTTTTGCAGGAAATGAAACAGGCAGGCGAAAGAAGGTAAAAAAGGGCTTGGCTCGGCTCGTTCCAAAATAAATGCCCTGCGTGAAGCTGGCGCTGTGGTTCCAGAGACCTTTGGTGGTCTGAGCAAGGCTATCAAGCAGGTGTATCAGGATCTTCTGAAGAGTGGCACTATCAAGCCGGAAGCGGAGATTGATGAAAAAATCCTGCCAGCTCTTCCTCCTAGTGTCCAGGAGGTTATGAAGCAGGGTGAAGTTATTGTAGAGCCCCTGATTCGCACCACCATCTCTGATGATCGCGGTGAAGAACCACGCTATGTAGGTTATGCTGCATCCGAACTCTGCGAGAAAGGGTATGGTATTGAAGATGTTATTGCCCTTCTCTGGAACAAGAAGCTGCCTACAAGAGAGGAGTCCGAGATTATCAAGCGTATCATCATGATTTCGGCTGACCACGGCCCCGCAGTTTCAGGCGCATTTGGTTCGATTATTGCGGCTTGTGCTGGCATTGATCTGCCTCAGGCCGTGTCGGCAGGTATGACTATGATTGGGCCGAGATTTGGCGGTGCTGTTACCAATGCAGGAAAATACTTCAAGTATGGTGTCAAGGAGTATCCAAACGATATCCCCGGATTTCTGAACTGGATGAAACAGAATGTCGGTCCAGTGCCAGGTATCGGACACAGGGTGAAAAGTCTTAGAAACCCTGATAAACGGGTAAAATACCTTGTTGAATATGTCAAAACTAAAACGACATTGCATACACCATGTCTTGACTATGCTCTCAATGTCGAAAAAATTACAACATCCAAAAAGGATAATCTTATCCTGAATGTTGATGGAACCATTGGTTGTATTCTTGTCGATCTTGACTTCCCGGAATACTCACTGAATGGTTTCTTTGTTCTTGCTCGCACCATCGGCATGATTGGTCACTGGATTGACCAGAACAATCAGAATTCGCGCCTGATCAGACTTTACGACTACCTGATCAACTATGCCGTGAAGGATGAACGTGAGGTGCCGGACAAGCGTTAAGGTTCAGCTACACAAAAAGCCTCATCAGCTACACATAAAGGGCGGGAACTCAGGTTTCCGCCTTTTGTGTTTATAGAGATACTATGGTGTGTGATATCTGTTTGATCACGCTCATTATAAACTGCTGAAAAGAAGATCACAATTCTCTTCGCAAAAATTTTCGGAAAAGGCTGAGTACTGAGTGAGATAAAAGTTGACTCAATCCTGTCGTACTATTATCAGCTTTACATAATATATATTATACAACAAAAGGGCGGATCGAAAGAGCCACTTTTTTGTAGTGGCTCTTTCGATGTCCGAAACTTCTCTTCTGCCCTTAAAGGAGTGCCCAGGCCAGAAGACCAAAGGCAGAGAGGCCAACAACTGCGGTCGTTGAGCCGTTACCGGTGTGTCCCTGCCCGGCGTAAGGATCAGCTCCATTAGCCGTCAGGCCGGTATCAAAACCATAGTCTATGGAAGTAATATCGTTTCCGGCAAGGTCATGAAGCGATCCATTGGCGAGGGTGACAACATAGTGCGTATTTGCCTTGAGATTGGCCGTAGGATCAATCGTCAATTTGTGCAAAGCTGCGGTGCCGCCGTCCATAACAGAGGCAGAAACTGCCCCACTCGTCGGTGCCAAGTCGGCAGGATCAGATGAGTAAAAGAGAGCACCAGTAGCCGAACCTTCATGAATCGTGATCTTGCCCGGGATATTGGTCGGGTTATTAACAGGATCAGGGGTACCTAACCCGACAAGGATATTTTCATTAAAGAGCAGCTCAATATTCTGGGCATATCCAATTTTGCTGGCATATCCCAACGTGGCAGCATTAATACCCTGCAGTACAGGCGCTGTTATGTCAGTGGCATCGCCAAGAAATAGAAAGTTTTCTACATGATCAACCGTATTGATGCCATTTTTTGCTGCAGTGGTGCCAACCTTGCCTGTTATCTCGTATGCGGCATCCTTTAAGACAACAGTGTGGTCTGATAATTTGCCATCAAAAACGACAGTGTCAATACCTCCCTCACCATGTATCGTGTCGTTACCATTATCAAGTGGGGATGCCGTATAGACATCGTGACCTGCCGAATCCTTTGCACTTGTCACGCCATCAAGCAGGTGATCATTGCCAGCACGACCAAAGATCAAGTCATTACCACCAATTGAACCAATAGTATCATTACCGGCCCCGCCATACAGCGTATCATCCCCTGCACCAAGGACAATGTATTTATCGGTACCATCTCCACTGACAACGTAATTATTACCCTCACCACCATCAAGATGCACAGGCCCATGAATAATTGCAAAGGCAACATTATTAAGATGAATAACAGTGCCGGGGTTCATACCGCTTGCATCAATAACAAGCGCCTCCTGACTGGAAGAACCAACGCCCCCTGCTCCGGTAATATCAAAAGGAGTCGAGTCTGCTGCACCCGATGGTGTCAGGGTAATGGCCCGCACATTAACCGGGGTAATGGAGAGATCGTCGAACTTGCCGACATAAGCCGCAATTCCTGCAAGAATCTCCGGGGAACTGGCAGAAGCCGCATCGGCATAAAGCTGCTGGCTCCATGTTGTTTTTTCGGTTGAAGAGAGAACGTGAGTTTCGGTATACACAACACCGGCTGGCGCAATATAGGTTGTTGCACTTACCCCCGCAGAAGAATCTGTATCAGCATCAAAAGCCTGAACGAAAATCTCTCTTACAATTGATGCGTGTGGAGTAGCTGACGTATCACTGAACTGGACTGCATGCAGAGCCGTTTCAAAAACGGCATGACCAAGGCCACCGAATGGTGTCGTAACTGCAAAACTGATGCTATGCTTTGCCTGATCAATTGTAGTAGTAATGCCAGAAGTGACAAGAGAAGCGACAACTGCATCAGCGATTGAAAACTGTTCAGAAGCACCGTCCTGGGGATTCTGTAACGTAATAACTAATTGTTTTATCGCAACATTTGTGTCATCTATCGTTGCAGAAGGAGCGACAAAGAGAGGCGTTGAAAGATTGCTGCCAAATACCGTTGAATAATTACGTCCTGTATCACTTCCATTCAGATCAACCACTGGCACCCAGTTGACATTCACAGAAAGCGGAGTGGATGCTGTCAGACCGGAAGAATTTTCAACCGTTACATCAACGATTCTGTGGGGCCTATCTGGCGGATTTACCTCAGGGGTTGGTGCTGTGTTTTGATACTCGATTGTCTGTAAAACAGTTTTGTACTCTTCGATAGTGCCTTTGCCAGTAATCACCAGCTTATCATCAACGGTACCTTTACCCGATATCGTGAAAACATCGTTATTAATAGTTATAGAGCTCCCAACTGTTGAAAACAGTGTTTCATAGGTGGTTCCATTCAGATTATCCGGAGCCGTCTGGTTGTCAAGCACCAAGGTTGCCTTGGTCAGCAGGTCTCCATCATCGGA
This sequence comes from uncultured Chlorobiaceae bacterium, assembly GCA_903859055.1. GTDB lineage: Bacteria > Bacteroidota > Chlorobiia > Chlorobiales > Chlorobiaceae > Chlorobium. The sequence continues at coordinate 3,531 of CAIOLC010000001.1, forward strand.
AAGCCCCAACGCAAGATGTTTGTCAAAAAGCGGAACCGGAGCGCCATGCACCAGATAGGTCACGGGTGAAGAGGGGGAAGATGCTGTAAAATCAATAGTCGGTGCATCATTTGTACCATTGATGGTCACATTGATATCCTGGGGAGTTTTGCCCCCGTTATGGTCATCGACGGTTACGGTAAAAGTTGCATGAACCGAATCACCAGCGGCAAGGAACTTGATCTTTTCTGCAGCAAGATCATAGTTCCAGGTGATGGTTCCATTATTGTTATTACCACCTGCAGCAGCAAGTTTTAAGGCCTCATTGATAGTGGTGATTTGATCCGTTGTCAGCACAAAGGCAGTGCCGCCTGCTTTTGATGCGATATGAGAAGAGCTGGTTATTGCTGCCGTTGGAAGGTCCGTACCATCAAAATCATGAAAGGCAAATGAACCATTGGCGGAAATTAAACCCCCGACAATATTCTGACCATCAGTAAGAGTGCCTGTTACTGTGGATGGTGCAATGGTTGGAGCATCGTTTACCCCTGTAATGAGAAGCGAAACATCCTTGGTGGGTTTCCCGCCATAGCCATCATCAAGAGTAATCGTATATGTTAATGCTACACTCTCTCCCTTCGCAAGGAGGTTGATATCCTGTTCTGCGACGCTTGCATTCCAGATGATGGCATTGCCTGTGCCAAGATGCGCTTGAAAAGTGACAGAATTTTGCATTGCATTTGGTAATGGCAAAGGTGTTCCATCAGCCTTCAATGCCACTGTTGAATTTGCTTTTTCGACAGCGTTAACTGTCAGAGAGTCGCCATCAGGATTACTGAAATTAATTGAACCTGAATCCGTCAGAAGAGATGAACCTTCTGTGATAGCACCACTGACCTTCCCTTCTAACAGAACAGGCAGCATGTTTGTGCTGATATCAACGGTAATATCTTGCGTTGGAGCGCCACCATGCCCATCAGCCAGCGTGACTGTAAATGTTGCAATAACATGCTCTTCTTTGGTTGTTATAATAGAATGGAGCAAGCTGTCGCTGATACTGTAACTCCAGTTAACTGTTCCTGTGTTGGTATTCGTTGCTGCAGGAAGGTGGAATCCAGCGATAATAGCATCCCTGTCCCAGGCTGCTACATCACGTACCCATTTGCCTGCGGCATCAACTACGGACAGTAAAGCAGGATTTCCGGTAATGGTTGCTACCGGCCTGTCAGACAAATCTTTGTCAATAAAAGTAAAGGAGCCACTGTCAGTCACTGGAGCACCACTTCCGTTAGTAATGCTCACAATATCACTCTTCACATGTCCAGCCGTTATCTCGGGAGTATCGTTGGTGCCTGTAAAGGTGACATTAATAGATTGAGTCGTCTTGAAACCCTTTTGGTCATCAAGAGTTATTGAAAATTGTGCATGAATTGTTTCATCAGCTGCAAGGAAACCAATTTTGTCTTGCCCGATACTATAACTCCAGAGTACGGTTCCTTGATTTGTCGTTGTTGTCAGCGGTTCCGGTTTGAAGCCACTCTTAAGGCTGCTGATCTGCGCTGTTGTAAGATTGAATGGTGCCTGCACAATTGAAAAACCGAGACTGGACGAAAGAACAGGAGTGTTATTCGAATAATCAGTAAAATCAAATGAACCATGACCGCTTAAAGCACCCTTGTCTGTTATATCGGCCGTAACCTGTAGAGTAGCAGGATTGATTGCCGGAGCATAATATTGCTTGGTGACATCAACATTGACCAGAACCGGCGTAGCAGAGGTTGCCGGAGTTAATTGCGCTCCATTATCCATGCCATTATCCTGGGCAAGAACCTTGAAGGCACCGATAGCATTGACCGTATTTGCAGGGTTGCCAGTGTCAAAACGTACACCTGTCCAGTAAGCGATGTGTGTTGCATCAATCGTCTTGTTGGTCGTCGCATCGTATGGCGTTGCCGAAACCGCATCTGCGCCAATTTTAAGCGTTCCGCTGGTTACCTCCGTCACCTCAAAAGAGGTAACAGCACCACCAACGTCAGCCGCATCAACCTGGTCGCCTTTTGCAGCAAGCTGGGCAAAGGTAATCGGAACTTCAACATTTTCTTTGGCAGTTACAATTGATCCATTGAAAGCCGTGAACGTTGGGACATCGTTGACCGGATTGAGATTGACATGAACATCAGCGGTCGATACAGATATTTTTGGCAATTGATCTGCATTAGGAGACCCCACCAGCGGAGGGGTACCATTATCCCTGGCAACAACGGTGAATGCGTTTTGGTTGGCTCCGTTGACATTGAGGGACCCAGTCCAGAAAGCTTTGTGTGTTGCATCAATTATGTCATTTGTAACAGCAGCAAAGGGCGTTGCCGAAGCCGCATCTGCGCCAATCTTGAGTGTCCCGGTATTTACCCCCTGAACAACAAAAGCAGTAACACTCCCATCAGGATCTGTCGCGTTATTTTGAGCCTGGAGGTCTAACAGAGTAATGAGAACCGGAGTATCTTCATGACCGGTTACAACGGGAAGGGTAAACGGTGCAAGTGTTGGCGCATCGTTTACCGGAGCGATTGTTATCGTCTGTTTTTGTTCTACTGTGGCTGCTGCCAAAACATCAGTAAAAGTGTAACCAACTTGACGCGACAACGTCGTTTGAGCTACAGCCGTGCTCGAAAATTTTATTGAACTTGCCAGAGCCATTACTGCCAGGTCGCTGACTGTACCACTATAAGTTATACCATTAACAGCAATAGCCGCAGCATTGCCAACCGGGGTAAAGGTAAATGTGGAGGTATTCCCCGTCTGAGAGAGAGTTGCAATAACTGATTCACGGATATATCCATTCGCACCAATGCCTTGGTAATGCACATAGTTAAAAGTATCAATCCAGACACCGGATGTTGTTGAGTTTGGTTTTACAGTTGGGAGCGAGAGCGTATCACCAGTTTCTCCGTTATAGAGAACGACTTTCAAATTTCCGCCATACCAGGAGTTATCGCTCTCTGAAATAACAGGATTGTTTATTGTTACACCAAGCCCCTTTTCAGTAAAGGGAGTCTGCGCGGCTGTATTTACAATACCAACAACAGGCACGCTAGCGGCGTTAAGTGCACTGGTATATGCAGAGGTGACATTAAAAAATGGGAACAAATCGTTTGAAGAAGTTCCAGCCGCTACCGTTCCAGTCGCCGTATTAATATTAGCCGCAGCCAAATCAGTAGCACTACCTATAGCAAGGGGTGCATAAGTCACCGATACACTGTGAGTGCCGTTGGCAATCAAAGTACCCATTGCAGTCGAGGTACCCGTCACCGCGCCAGCGAGAAGAGTTCCTGTTGCTGGCAGTGTTAAAGTCAGGGTATTTGCGAGGGCAGCCGCACCCACAGCCACTAACGATGGTGTAAAAGAAACCACGCCATCTATAACAACGGTGAATGCAGTAGCTGCAGACCCTGTTCCTAAAGCAAGAAGAGTGGTCGTCGCGGGATAAGTTACGGTCAGCGTGGTAGCTGTTGTCAGCACCACGGTGGGAAGAGTAAGAAGAGGGTGAACTGCCGGAGCTGTTGGCAAGGCTGTTGTCAAAACTGTTACCGGCTGGGCAGTAATCGGTGCCAGAACAGCACCTGTTGTGAGATTGTCCAGAAAACCACTGCTATTAGCAAGCTGACCTGGAATATAACCAGGTGGGTTATAAGTAAAACTCGCGGTGCCTGCGGCAATTGCATTTGAGAGTGTCAGAATAACAGCACCACCAAGAGCAGCATTATTAACAATCGCAATATTCGTCACAGTGGTGCCCGCGGCGATTGCTGTACCGGTGAGAGTAAATGCTGAGAGAGGGGGCAAGGTATAGCCCGTTGTCGGTAACTTGAATGGGCCACCAAGGGCGGCAGTGAAATATAAAATAACCTGGTTTGATCCCACTGTTGCAACATAAAGAAGTACCCCGGAATACTCCTTCACCTCCAGAAGCTCACTCCCAACCTCTCCCACCCTCACATCAAGGTTCCAGTCACCGCCCAATGCTGCCGAGCCGGTCAGGGTTGAAGAGGCTGCAACATTTGCGTTGGTGAAACGGGCAATGGAGTCGACGAGCTTCCGCCCCTCAGCCGTTGCGGCGACATGGCAGCCATAAAGCATAATATCACCCTTTGCCGAGAGTGCAACACCGATCTGCCTCAGCAATGACGCATAATCGCTGATATTGTCGGTTGTCAGCACCAGCGTTCCCAACTGAATCATTCCCGCATTCCCATGGCTCAAGAGGTGCAGAGTATCAATCTCTGTCCGTCCGGATAAAACAGCGGCAATCTCTTCCAGCCCGTTTCTGTTTTGATCAAGAAGATGCCATTCAGAACCTGAGGGCAAACCACGAAGAAGCGTTTGCTGATCATCCAGCCCAGCAGAAAGGAAAAAAATTGTATTTGGCATAGGTGTAAATATTTTATGAGGTGTTGAGACAATAAATTTTTCCTGATACAGGGTTGCACTTTATCAACTCGATACAAATACCCCCGAAAACCGCCGCGAGACAACTAAAGCACACTGTAAACCCATTTTAATGCGTAATGATAATAATTTTTCATTTCTCATGCAAACACAAAAATCTTTTCACCCCCTCTGGTCAAATAGCCATTAATACTTTTATCTATAAACACTATCATGAGTTATGTATAATATCCCTTTAAAGAAAAAGGGCAACTGCCGGTGGTGCAGTTGCCCTTTTTACT
>CAIOLC010000002.1 GCA_903859055.1 uncultured Chlorobiaceae bacterium
GCTTTGACGTTATCACTCAGAATCAACTCAAGATCGGAGGTAACTGACTTGATCAGACTCTTGTCGAAAACAGGAAAAAGCGCTTCAACCCGGTCATCCAGATTTCTCGGCATGATGTCGGCACTGCCCAGATAGAGCTCCTCCTTCCCGCCGTTATGAAAGTAATATGCCCTGCTGTGCTCCAGAAAACGTCCGATCACGCTGATCACCCTGATATGCTCACTCACCCCGGGAAGTCCCGGATTCAGACAGCAAATCCCGCGAATAATCAGATCAATCCTCACCCCTCCGCAAGAGGCTCTGTAAAGGGCCTGGATGGTCTGGGCATCAACCAGAGCATTCATCTTCATGATAATTCTCCCCTTTTTCCCACTCTTACACCACTCAATCTCCCGTTCAATCATCTCAATGATCCGCTTCCGTGTGTTGATGGGTGAAACCAGCAATTTTCTGTAGGACGTGTGTTTTGAATAACCGGTCAAGGCATTGAAGAGCTCTGCAACATCATTGGCAAGCTGCTCGTTGACGGTAAAGAGACTATAATCGGTATAAATTTTTCCGGTTGCCGGATTGTAGTTGCCGGTTCCAAGATGGAGGTAACGTTTCAGTCTCTGCTGTTCACGTCGCACAACAAGCGTCAGTTTTGCATGGGTCTTGAGTCTCGGCAGACCGTAAACAACGTGTACCCCGACATCCTCCAGCGCTCGGGCCCAGACGATGTTGTTCTCTTCATCAAACCTTGCCTTCAGCTCCACCAGCACCGCCACCTGCTTCCCCTCCTCTGCCGCCTTCATCAAGGCCTCAACAATCGGGGAATTACTTCCAACGCGGTACAGTGTCTGCTTGATTGAGAGCACATCAGGATCAAGCGCGGCCTGGTTAATAAAGTCAACAACAGGTTGAAAAGAGTCATAAGGATGATAAAGAAGCCGGTCTTTCAGACGTATCGCCCCGAAAATATCCTGCCCAAACTCCTCTTCCAGACGGTTTCGAGGAACAAAAGGGTCATCTTTCAGCTCAGGCCGCTCAATCTTCAGAAGCTCAATCAGACAACCAAATCCAAGTGCACCATCGATTTCATAGACATTTCTCTGGGCAACTTCAAGATTTTTTATCAGCAGCTTTCGAACCGATAACGGCATTTCCGGAGTGATGTCAAGACGGACGACCTTTCCGTATCGGCTTGAACGAAGCCCCTGCTCAATGGTCTTGAGCAGATCTCCAGCCTCATCCTCCTCAATTTCGATATCTGCATCACGAATCAATCTGAAAAGATGCGACTGTAGAATCTTCATCTTTGGAAAAAGATGCGACAAGCTGTTCTGAATAAGATCTTCAATCCAGATAAACCTGATGATCCCGTCATCGCTCTGAAAACCCTTGATATCGTTAAGCCGTAGTAGCCGTGGAAAAATACTGGGCACCTTGACCCTTGCAAATTTTAATGCATTGCACTCCTCATCCTCCAGCTCAATAGCAAGATTCAGAGAGAGGTTTGACATAAAGGGAAAGGGATGGCCCGTATCAAGGGCAAGTGGAGTAAGGACGGGAAATATCTCCCTGCGAAAATAGTGAGCAAGGCTGCGCTGCTGGGTTGGGGAGAGTTCGGCAACCCGAAGAATCTCTATACCTGCCCGCTGCATAGCTGGAACCAGCACCTTGTAAAAGCACTCATTTCGCTGGCTGAGCTGTTGCAATACCATGGCCCGTATTTTTTCAAGCTGAGCGGCAGGCGTGTAACCATCAATCGTGCGTTCCTGGATGCCAGCCTCATACTGCTCTTCAAGACCGGCCACTCGAATCATGAAATATTCATCAAGATTCGAACTAAAAATCGAGATAAATTTAACCCGCTCCAGCAGTGGATGCGCCACAGGACTGAGAGCCTCTTCAAGAACTCTCTGATTGAAAGAGATCCAGCTTAGCTCTCTGTTGATGTAAAGCGAAGCGTCAGAAAAATCTGGCAGAGGAGTTCGGATATCGCTATGTTCTGAGTCAATCTTCATATCGGGCAACACAATTCAGGTGTATCGAATAATTCCAGCTTGATGAATAATGCCATCAAGGGGTTCATCCCAGGGGTCAAGAGGGAGCGCGTCACACCGCTGCTGAAGATACGACACTCCAAGGCGAAACGGGGTGACACCGGAACGTGAGAGTCGACAGAAAAAACGGTCATACATCCCTTTACCATATCCGAGGCGGTACCCTTTTGCATCAAAAGAGAGAAGCGGCACCACAACAAGATCAAGATCTGACTCATCAGCTTCAGCGTACACTGCAGGTTCAGGATAGCCCGACGGTGTCACCCTCAAACCATCCCCCGGATGGTACCGTGCAGAACAGATATCGCCACTTCGAACAAAAGGAACCGAAAGCCTTTTGTTCATCACTGCAAGTGCCTCAAGAACCGGTTCAGTATCAACCTCTGCAAGAGCCCGCCAAGAGAGGTAGAGATGAATATGCCGGGCCGTGAGAAGCTCGGGCAACGCAAGGAGATGAGCTGCAATTTCCCTGTTCATCTCCCCGCGCAAAGTGTCGGGAACTGAAAGCCTCCCGGCCATCATCACTGCTCTCAAATCAGCCTTTTTCCGAGCGATAGTCCCATCCCGATCCATAAAGAAACCCTCATCCTCATTATCCTCTCACCTCTCAAACGTTAAAATAAGAAAAGAGAACTTCTTCTCTCTCTTCATGCCATCATATTTACCCGAAAAAAGCCACATTATCAGCCTCTTCTCTGAAAATTATCTCTTTTTGTAGACAATAACTGTGCGATCACAGAACTCTTGTCTCCAGCACAAGCTTCTTCATTATTTGTTGTATCTTTGGAGCGAACCACCTGGAGACCCTGTCGAACTGCTGGTTAACACTGTTTCAACCATCCAAATTGCACCAAGGCCATGAGCTATATTTTTCAACAGGCACGCCTCCTGAATCCGCTGGAAAAGCTTGATCTTGCCGGTTCACTCAAAGTGAGCTGCAACGGTATTATTGAAGCGGTCAAGTACGGTTACGAGACTTTTCAATCATCGCCTGATGACACGGTTATTGATCTTCAGGGGCAGCTCCTTGCTCCTGGACTTTTCGATATGCATTGCCATTTTCGTGAGCCGGGTCAGGAGTACAAGGAGACCCTTGAAAGCGGGGCAAAAGCGGCAGCGGCTGGAGGTTTTACTGCTGTTGCTCTCATGCCCAACACCAAGCCGGTTCTTGACAGTCCACTTGGTGTTGCCTACATCCGCCACCACGCTGCGACCCTGCCGGTTGATCTTGAAGTTATTGGAGCAATGACCGTTGAGAGCAAGGGAGAGCACCTTGCGCCATTCGGCAAGTTCAGCTCCTGCGGAGTCACGGCCGTGTCGGATGATGGCTCGGCCATCCAGAACAGCCAGATCATGCGGCTGGCTTTTGAGTATGCATCAAACTTTGACCTTCTTATTATTCAGCACTGTGAAGAGCGATCACTCACGATCGGAGGTGTCATGAATGAAGGACTCTTCTCCACGAAACTGGGACTGAAAGGTATTCCCGATATCTCGGAAGCGATAACTCTCAGCCGCGATCTGCTCTTGATGCGCTATCTTGAAGAACACAAATTGCACGATCCGCTGAGAAGGCCCCGATACCATGTTGCCCATATCAGCACAAAAGCGGCACTTGATCTTGTCCGCCAGGCAAAACGGGAGGGGTTGCAGGTCACCTGCGAAGTGACACCCCACCACTTTACCCTTTGTGATGAAGAGCTTTTTCTGGCTGAAAAGCGAGGGAACTATATCATGAAACCGCCTCTCTCCTCAAGGGAAAACCGTGAGGCCCTCCTTGAAGCCCTTGCTGACGGCACGATCGACGCGATTGCCACTGACCATGCACCTCATGCCCTCCACGAAAAAGAGTGCCCTCCCGATCAGGTGGCTTTTGGCATTATTGGCCTTGAAACCTCCGTGGGCCTTACCATCACCGAGTTGGTCGATAAAAAGGTGATCTCCATGAATCGGGCCATCGAACTTCTTTCGACCAATCCGAGAAGAATCATGAAGCTGAAACCAATTCTTTTTGCTGAAGGTGAAGAGGCAAATTTTTCAATCATAGACACTGATTTTCGATGGAGTGTTTCACCTGATGCCCTGCAATCAAAATCAGCAAATACCCCGTTTCTTCATCGTTCGCTGAAAGGAAAAGCACGCGGGATCTTTCATAAAGGCAAACTCGTTGACCCGGAAAAGCTTTAGCTGCCTGACGATATCTGTCAGATCGGGAGGGGGCTTGATTATCGGTTTTATTTTTATTACATTAACTTCTCTTTTTTGAAAGAAGAGTAACAAAAAAGCCGTTCGGCTTTAACCTAAAGAATTTACCTCAAGAGTCATGGCAAAGAAACAAACGTTTGCAGATAAAGGCAAAAAATCAGGCACCAGTGATTTCAAGTGCGCCAAGCTGATTTTTTCTGTGAAATCAGAGAAAACAAACGCATGGAAGTTCATTGAAAAAAATGTGCGGATTCCCAACGGTGAGAATGATCAGAATATTCTTGCAAAAGCGATCACCGACTACACAAAATAGGCAGAAAGGATACCTCCTCAGGGCATCACTGGATGCCCTGAATTTCTCCCCGCATTGATTCACCTCTTTTAGCTTTCAGGCTCGCAAATGGCAGATCATTATGATTCTTCAAAAGGAGAGCCTCCCTCAAACTGGTTTGTTGAGTGGTTCAACCACCCTCTTTACCTTGAGGTGTATAGCCATCGGGATCAAGAAGAGGCTCTGCACTGCATCGACACCATTCTTTCGCAGTCGGGACTGTGCCATAAAAGTCCAGCCTCACTCACCGTGCTTGATATTGCCTGTGGAGCAGGGCGCCACGCCCTTGAACTTGCCAGACTTGGCTGCCAGGTAACAGGAAACGACCTCTCCCCATTTTTGCTGGAAGAGGCGAGAAAAGCTGCGCTGAAAATAAATCTTTTGCTGAAACTCACCTGTTGTGACATGCGAAAGATTCAGGATAATCTCATCTATGATCTTATCGTCCAGCTCTTTACAAGTTTCGGCTATTTCGATGGTCAGGAGGATGATCAGCTTGTGCTGCAAAGGGTACACCATGCTTTGCGCCATGGGGGGTGGTACGTCCTGGATCTTATCAATCCATCGTACCTTATCCGAAATCTGGTTGCCCACTCCTCCCGTACAGCCGGAGTGCTTGCCATCATTGAAGATCGTGCGATAAAGAACGACAGAATAACCAAAAGCATCAGCATTGTTCCCCCACAAGGGAAACCACTGAACTTCACGGAATCCGTACGACTGTACAGTAAGGATGAAATATGTGGTATGCTTCAGCAATCGGGATTGACCGTCCAAAGTATCTCCGGCAACTATCATGGCGATACCTTTGAAGAGGAAGAGTCACCCCGAATGATGATCTTCTGCCAAAAAATGTGACGCGCCAGTCAGCCTGGCTCCCTCAAAAATACTCCTCTCAACGAAGCATATTCTTGTCACGATACCACTCGTATGCCCGACGGATACTATGTTCATGAGTCTCGTATCGCAAGTTGAGCTCACGGGTTGCCTTGGCCGAGTCAAAATAGAGAAAATGCGAGGCAACTCTGAACATTGACATATTGAAAAGCTTGGAGATCCGGTTTTTATTCTTGTAGAGATCAAGTCCGGATTTCAGTATTTTGGCACCCCAGAAGGGAAGGGGAAAATGAACCTTGGGGGCACCGGTAATCCGTGAAATGGTATCGGCAAGCTGTTTATAGGAGACATTTTCACCGCCGAGAATATAGCGTTCACCGGTCTTGCCTTTCTCCATAGCGGTCATGATTGCGTCCGCAACAATTTCAACATCGACCACACAAATACCACCAAGCGGGTAAAACGGAAGCCTTCTGTTATAGATATCCTTGATAATACGACCGGCATTAAAATTGATATCGCCAGCACCAAAGACAAAGGCCGGATTAACGATGACGCAATCAAGCCCTTTTTTTATTGCTTCGGCCACCTCAATTTCAGAAAGGTGTTTCGTCCTTGCATATTCAAGACTGATCGTCTCAAAATTCCACAGAACCGATTCATCGACCGGTTTTTTGTCAAACGCTATACCAACCGCCGTTATTGAACTGACATGAATAAAACGCTTTACACCAGCGGCAAGAGATGCATCAAGAATATTACGGGTTCCATCAACATTGATCTTGTAAAGCAGTGCGCTCTTTTTGTCGCCCATGTAGGTAAGGCCAGCCGAATGATAGACCAGATCAATACCCTGAAGCGCCAAATCAAGAGTGGCTCGATTGGTAATGTCCCCATAGACAAGATGGAGCTTGGGAAGGATATCGGAAAGCGAGGTTAAATCTGAATTTTTACGGACGAGAATAAAAATCTCATCGTCACCAGAAGCAAGTTTTTTTACAAGACTCGAACCAATAAAACCGGTCGCACCAGTTACAAGAATTTTTTTATTCACCAGTATTCTACCTCAATCAATTAACAAGCGCCTTTTTTTTCCGCTAACCATCCAAGAGCACCAGTGGTGACATCTCTCGCAACCATTATTGTCCAACGGCGGTCTCATCGACAACAATTTCCCCGGCAACAATCTTTTTTCGGATGCTCTCAAGGAGTTCATGGTTTTTGGAACCAACAAGCGATGCGTTTTTTTCGTTATACACGTAGTCGGTATAACGATCAGCCAATCCAAAACGCGTCACGCCCCCCCCCTTGAAACTTCCATCAAGCACCTCTTCCACAGTTTTCAGCACAGCCCTGTCAACGGCTTTAATCATGCTTGACAAGACAAAACCCGGAGCATCCGGCTCCTGATCCCGATCGGTACAAATAACGAGTGCCTTACGCTCGCGCGCAGCCTCAATAACCCCGAGACCACTTGCCCCCGCTGCCTCGTAAATAATATCAACTCCGCGCCCATACTGACCAAGCGCAAGCTCTTTACCCTTCGCAGGATTGGCAAAAGCACTGCCCGTCATGCCAATATAACCCGAAATAACTTTGATATGAGGATTAATTGAGTGGACACCCCTGATAAAGCCCGTCTCAAACTTCTTGATCACGCCAGACTCCATTCCACCGATAAAACCAACCATTTTTGTCTTTGTAACCAGAGCGGCAAGTGCACCAGCCAAATAGGAACCTTTTTTTTCTTCAAACGCTATTCCCTTGAGATTTGATGGAACAGGGAGATTCGGCTGCCCAACATAGTCAATGCAGGCAAATTTCTTATCGGGAAATTCGGCAGCAATTCGTGTAATATCGTCACTGAAAAGCAGACCAACCCCTATGATCAAAGAAACCTCCGGATCGGCAGCCATCTGCCGCAACGCCGACTCACGATCAGCTCCCTCTCCCTGTGGTTCTGAAGAGATGAAATCAATACCGTGTTTTTTTCTGGCAAGATCCAGACCATTATATGCTGAATCATTGAAAGATTTATCGCCACGGCCGCCTACGTCGAAAACAAGCCCAATCTTCTGGTTTGGTTTCAGCGACACCGTTGCTTCTCTTTTCCCCCCATTTTCCCCATTTTTCCCTGAACAGCCAGCAAGGATCAGAAAACAGCAGAGAACAACAGAGAGCAGATATTTCATTCTATGTCCCAAATTATTTAGTACACCCCCAATTCATCAAAGCCCTCCGCCAAACCGGATTAATACGGCAACTTTTTGAGCACCCAATTTAGGAAAAACTCTTCCTATTTAAAAATGTAAACATCAAGTTCTCTCTCCATAGGTATTGCAAAAGCAAAAAGCTTGCCAACAGAAGAAAATATCAGGAATTTTTTAACGTGTAAAATTGGGATACTTCCTTATATGTTCTTATACTGCGGGAGTAAATTACCGGAGAAAGCAGATGCCGTGAACTTTTTAACCCATAAGAATTCCCATGCTTTTTCAAACACTATCGTACTCGCATCATCCTGTGCTTCTTTTTGTGAAGAGAATTTTCCGGCTGAGTCATATTACATTTATTTGCTTTACAGCCTCAGCCCTGCAAATCTCCTTGCCTCTACTTCAAACTCGTACTCCTTTACGTGCCTCAATACAGGCGAACAGCCTTGACGAATACACTTAATGAGTGAATACAGTTTATGAGTGAATACAGTTAA
>CAIOLC010000003.1 GCA_903859055.1 uncultured Chlorobiaceae bacterium
GAGACGGCAGCCGGGATGCAGCACCCTCTCGCATTCGTTCCAGACAAGGTTCAGGTTGTTGATGTAGCTCTCGTAACTCTCGTGAAAGCCGATCTGGTTCTCCGTCGCGTAGTCCTTGAGCTGCCAGTAGGGTGGCGAGGTGACAACAAGATGCTCTGACCTGTCAGCGAGAAGGTTCATCTGTCGGCTGTCGCCGTGGATTATGGTATGGTGGCTTTTCAAGGCGCTGTTGGGTGTTTGGGTTTTCTTGTTGGTGGAGTGAGCATTAGATTATGTTATACCTAATCTGTGCGATAATCAAAGCCAGGTACCAGAGCCAAGTCCGAAATCCAGCAAAGAAAAACAAGAAGTCAAATTTATACCTAAACTGAGCGATTTAATATAAAAAAAGCCTCAATATTCTCGGTTAAAATGTTATATTATAATGGGTAACAAGCGATTATCATTTGTAACGTAACATAAACCAAGAAATCAGGAGGCTTTATGTCAGAAGATACAAAAAACAGCCGCAAAAAAGACCTTTACATTAGCTCTATTGAGCCAAGCGTCTCTATACGTATTGGGAGAACTGGAATACCAGTCGGGAGTTGGCAGAGTACCATTTCAATGCCAGCCAGTAATGTTCGTGAAAAACGTCCTTTTTTTATTGAAACCAATGGGCAGAGCCTTCCGCCATCGGTTGAGAATGAGATGAAAAGTGGCACACGGAACATTGTGAGCGAAAAGCTTATTCCCTTCTTTATAATAAAATGCTCAGTATTGCCTAACCCGACGTTCCAGCGGAGCTTCGGTATCGCTCAGCCCGCTGAACTTTGCCTCAGGAGCATCCATGAAGAAAGTTGATCTCAAAAAGGAAATGAAGCATCTGTACCAACCTTCAGCCAAAGAGGTTGCTCAGATTGATGTCCCAACGATGAATTACTTGATGGTGGACGGTGAAGGCGATCCCAATACCTCGCAGGCATACTCTGATGCCGTTGAGGTTTTGTTCATGGTTTCCTATGCCGTGAAGTTCATGGTCAAGAAGGGGGCATCGGCGATTGACTATGGGGTTATGCCCTTGGAAGGTCTATGGTGGGCGGACGATATGTCGAGGTTTACAACCACTGACAAGTCCAATTGGAAATGGACAATGATGATTATGCAACCCTCCTTTGTCACACCGGAAATTATCGACAGTGCCATTGCCGATGTGAAAAAGAAAAAGAATCCGCCAGCTATTTACAAGCTACGCTTGGAAGCCTTTGCTGAAGGCAGGTGCGCACAAATTCTCCATATTGGCCCATTCTCTGAAGAAGGGCCGACGATTGAAAAGGTGCATCAGTTCATTGACTCCAAGAGCAAACGAACTGGGAAACATCACGAAGTTTACTTGAACGATATTCGGAAAGCTGATCCTGCGAAATGGAAAACCATCATCAGGCAGCCAATGCAATGATGGCTCACTGGTCATCCGAACTGACGCTCCGCGCCGCTCAATTTCAGCGTTATCGTCCAATAAGGATATTCACAAATAATATGGCTAACAAAAAGAAAAAGTTAACACTAGCACAAAAAGAAGCAAAGGAAAAAAGGCAAGAAGAATATATGCATCAAGAATCAGTTTGCCTTTGTTTGCTGGAGGCGCAATCGGGAGTGAACAAGTTGCTGCTGCTTCATTCACCAGAGGCTCTTCAGGAGTTGGTTCAGCACACCGTGGCTCCGGCTGTACTGATTGTTCTGACTGTTCTGTGGTTGGTTCATCAGATACTGCCTCAGTGACCACTGGCAGCGGCTCTGGCCCTGCATCAAGCGACTTTGCTACAAGCAGTGTCTCTGGAGCTATCTCCAAGTTTATTGGCTCTTCTGAAGCAGAA
>CAIOLC010000004.1 GCA_903859055.1 uncultured Chlorobiaceae bacterium
GCCACAACCTGGCGCTCTAACCAACTGAGCTACAATCACCGTCTACAATTTACGGACTTTTACCTTGTGCGCCCGACTGGACTCGAACCAGTAACCCTCAGCTTAGAAGGCTGATGCTCTATCCATTGAGCTACGGGCACAGCTTCCAATCGCAAGAACTTCTACCTGTCGGGGTGCCGAGACTCGAACTCGGGGCCTCCTGCTCCCAAAGCAGGCACGCTACCAACTGCGCCACACCCCGGTATACTTAAGGGAAGGCACAATATAGCACAGGAACATTAATTTCAAAATAATAATTCACGACTACTCAAACCCGCTTCTTCAGGAAATAATCAGAGATAATCTTTTTCAGCTCTTCATGACAAACCATCTCAACAGCCTCTTCAGGGGTCACCAGTTTTCGACTGCGAACATGCATCTCGTCCCATTCGTCAAGCATGGTTTCAATGAAAAGCGGATAAACCTGGACAGCATAAAGATTGCCAAACTTGCGATATCGATACTTACCAGCCTCTTCTGGATGAACAGCCCCTATCAACCCAGCCTCTTCAAAAGCCTCTTTTGCGGCAGAATCAGCAGGAGACAACCCTTTTTCAACATATCCCTTGGGAATAATCCATCGTTCCGACTTTCGGGCAGTGATAAGCACCAGCCTGTTATCGAGTACGGGAATAACCCCGGATTGCCTTAAAATCCCCTTAAACCTTCCGCCCATATAACTCTTTTATTATATTCATCCCGGTGCTTGCTTTCTGACATCACTGCGCTCTTTTACTCAAACGTAATGAAAATTGATTTAATGGACGTAAAATACAACTGATTTCAATATTTAATAACTCTGTATGCACAATTGGAACAGTTAATTTTAATAATAATCTGTTCTGCAAAGTTAGAAAAATCACATATTGTGCGTGACATTTCAACTAAACCCCTAAGTAAAACATGAAAGCCATTATTCCTGTTGCTGGTGTAGGCACCCGTTTACGTCCGCATACCTTTTCACATCCCAAAGTATTGCTAAATGTGGCTGGTAAACCTATTATAGGCCACATTATGGATAAGCTTATCGCAGCAGGAATTGATGAGGCCATTGTCATTGTTGGTTATCTCGGTGACATGGTTGAAGAGTGGCTCCTTAACCATTACGATATTAAATTTACTTTCGTCACACAATCTGAACTTTTTGGCCTAGCTCACGCCATCTGGATATGCAAACCCTATATCGTTGACAACGAACCACTCTTTATTATTCTTGGTGACACTATTTTTGATGTTGATCTTGCACCCGTCCTGGAAAGCCCTTTTTCAACATTGGGAGTAAAAGAGGTCGATGATCCAAGACGCTTTGGTGTTGCCGTCACTGATGGCGAAAAAATTCAGAAACTTGTAGAAAAACCTGACACTCCCATCAGCAACCTTGCCATTGTCGGACTCTACTTCATTCGCCATTCCAAGCTTCTTTTTGACACTATTGACTACCTGATTGAAAACGAAATAAAAACAAAAGGTGAATTTCAGCTTACCGATGCCCTGCAACTCATGATTGAAGGTGGAGAACACTTCACCACGTTTCCGGTTAGCGGCTGGTATGACTGCGGTAAACCGGAAACTCTTCTCTCCACCAATGAAACTCTTCTCCGAAACAACACCCATACGAAGGAATACCCCGGATGCATTATCATTAATCCGGTCTTTATTGCCGATAATGCGGTTCTTAAAAACGCCATAATTGGTCCCAATACCACAATAGGGGAGCAATGTGTCATTAAGGATGCCATCATCAAGGAGTCCATTATTGGAAAAGATGCGAAAGTTGTCCACATCATGCTGAACAAGTCGATCATCGGAAACAATGCTGTTATCAGGGGAAATCCACATGAAATCAGTATCGGTGATTTTTCTGAAATTCTGGTGGGATAAGAGATTTTTTGCATAGAAGATTGCGAATGGTTACATTCGAGCTAAAATTTTGCCTAAGCATCCCCATTACCTATGGACACGGTGCTTCAAGTTCTCAGCAGGATTGACTGTCTCTTGAGCTTGTTGGAAGCTTTTCCGTGTCCGGCCATTTCCGCGTGAAATACTATCACTGAAAAGTTTTCTTTTGATATCAGTTTTTCTGTGGTCACTCTTATTCATCTAATCAAAAACTTATTCAAAACATGTCACAAAAAAGGTATTTCTTTACCTCGGAGTCTGTATCAGAGGGGCATCCGGACAAGGTGGCCGATCAGATCTCCGATGCTGTTCTTGATGATTTTCTTCGCCAGGACTCCAGTTCGCGTGTTGCCTGCGAAACCTTTGTCACCACCGGCCAGGTGATTGTTGGTGGTGAAGTGACCACCAAAGGGATTGTTGATATCCAGACAATTGCCCGCAAGGTTGTGGCTGAAATCGGTTACACCAAGGGCGAATACATGTTTGAAGCCAACTCCTGCGGTGTGCTTTCAGCACTCCACAGCCAGTCACCCGACATCAATCGCGGCGTTGACCGCAAGGAAGAGATTGCCGACGAGTTTGACCGTGTGGGAGCAGGTGACCAGGGAATGATGTTCGGCTATGCCTGCACCGAAACACCAGAGCTTATGCCAGCCGCAATCCAGTTTGCCCAGCAGCTTGTCAAAAAACTTGCCGAAGTTCGCAAGGAGGGTAAAATTATGACCTACCTTCGTCCTGATGCAAAAAGCCAGGTCACCCTTGAATATGAAAATGATACCGTCAAACGCGTCGATGCCGTTGTCGTCTCAACCCAGCACGATCCAGAACCGGAAGGTGTCAGCGAGGCAGCATGGCAGGAGGTGATCAAAAACGACATCATTGCAAACGTTGTCAAGGTTGTTATCCCAGCCTCCCTGATCGACGAAAACACAAAGTTTCATATCAACCCCACAGGCCGTTTTGTCATCGGTGGACCACACGGTGATACCGGTTTGACGGGCCGCAAGATTATTGTCGACACCTACGGTGGCGCAGCTCCTCACGGTGGCGGTGCCTTCAGTGGCAAGGATCCGTCCAAGGTTGACCGCAGTGCCGCTTATGCCGCTCGCCACGTTGCCAAAAACATTGTCGCCGCAGGCCTTGCCGACAAGTGCACGGTACAGGTCTCCTATGCAATCGGCGTTGCCCGTCCGGTATCGATCTACATCAATACTCATGATACAACAAAGCATGGCCTCAATGATGCCCAGATTCAGGAAAAGGCTGAAGTGATCTTCGATCTTCGCCCGGCCGCAATCATCAAAAGGTTCAGCCTCGACAAACCCCAGGGGTGGAGCTATCAGCAAACTGCTGCTTATGGCCATTTTGGTCGCGATATCTTCCCGTGGGAAAAAACTGAAAAGGTTGCAGAGCTGAAAAAAGCGCTGAATCTGGCATAAAGCACCATACAATTCTAAAAAAATAGACACCATGACAACAGGAGCGAAAGCACTTGAATATAAAGTAGCAGATATCTCGCTTGCCGAATGGGGACGCAAAGAGATAGAGGTCGCTGAAAAAGAGATGCCGGGTCTGATGGCTACCAGACGCAAATATGCTGGTAAATATCCCCTGAAAGGTGCCCGTATTGCCGGTTCTCTGCACATGACGATACAGACTGCCGTGCTGATCGAAACCCTTGTCGATCTTGGCGCAGAGGTGCGGTGGGCAAGCTGCAACATCTTTTCAACGCAGGATCATGCTGCTGCCGCCATTGCAAAAACCGGGGTTCCGGTTTTTGCATGGAAGGGCGAAACCCTTGAGGAGTACTGGTGGTGTACGCGCCAGATTCTTGAATTTGAAGGAGGAAAAGGACCAAACCTCATCGTTGATGATGGTGGTGATGCAACACTGATGATCATTCTCGGCTACAAAATCGAGAACAATCCAGAGATGCTTGATAAAACTCCGGGTAATGCCGAAGAGAAAGCACTCTACCAGCAACTGAAAGATGTTTTTGCCGAGGACAAGCAACGCTGGCACAACGTAGCAGCAGAGATGAAGGGCGTTTCGGAGGAGACCACAACAGGCGTGCACCGTCTCTACCAGATGATGGAGAAGGGCGAACTGCTCTTCCCTGCGATCAACGTCAACGACTCGGTCACCAAGTCCAAGTTTGACAACCTTTATGGTTGCCGTGAGTCACTGGCTGACGGTATCAAACGGGCTACAGATGTCATGGTTGCCGGTAAAGTGGTTGTCGTGCTTGGCTATGGCGATGTGGGCAAAGGCTCAGCCCGTTCGATGCGTGCTTACGGCGCGAGGGTCATCGTCACAGAAATCGACCCGATCTGTGCACTGCAGGCCGCCATGGAGGGCTATGAGGTATCAACCATGGATGAGGCTGTCAAGGAGGGAAACATTTTTGTCACCACTACCGGGAACAAGGATGTGATCACCCTTGAGCATATCAAACAGATGAAAGATGAAGCAATTGTCTGCAACATCGGCCACTTTGATAACGAGATCCAGGTTGAACAGCTTTATAGCGATACAACTGCCAAAAGGCTCAATATCAAGCCACAGGTGGACAAGTATACCTTTGCAAATGGCAACTGCATCTATCTTCTTGCCGAAGGTCGCCTGGTGAACCTTGGTTGTGCCACCGGCCACCCCTCATTTGTAATGAGTAACTCCTTTACCAACCAGACGCTGGCACAAATAGAGCTCTGGACAAAGGAGTATGAAGTTGGCGTGTACAGACTGCCCAAAGAGCTTGATGAGGAGGTTGCACGGCTGCACCTTGAACAGCTTGGGGTAAAGCTTACCAGACTTACCAATGAACAGTCCGAGTACATCGGCGTGCCACTGGATGGCCCCTACAAACCTGACCATTACCGCTATTAAGAGCTGACGGTTTGAGAAGACAATAAAAAAGGCAGCCTTTCATAGAGCTGCCTTTTTTATTGTCTTCTTGCTGGGGCGGCAGGATTCGAACCTGCGGATGTCGGCTCCAAAGGCCGATGCCTTACCACTTGGCGACGCCCCA
>CAIOLC010000005.1 GCA_903859055.1 uncultured Chlorobiaceae bacterium
AAGAATATCTACCTGAAGTTTACGCATGAGACAAAAAAAATTAACATTTCATTGAGAACACCACCATGACAAATACTGTGTCTCATAACACCAAGGTAATATTAATCATTTCTTCTTCAAAAAATCCTGTAATGCAGCAATAAGCTTTGGCAAAACAAGAGAAACATCCCCAATAATTCCAAAATCAGCACTATCAAAAATCGGTGCATGAGGATCACTGTTGATAGCAACTATTGTCGTAGCTGAGCCAATACCGGCAAGATGCTGTACGGAGCCTGATATTCCGCAGGCGAAATAGAGTAATGGAGTAACCATCCTGCCAGTCTGCCCTATCTGTTCGCTGTGAGGCCGCCATCCTTCATCGACTACTGCACGACTTGCTCCAGGAACACCTCCAAGCAGCAAGGCAAGCTGCTCAAGCAGAACAAACCCTTCCGGGCTTCCCACTCCTCTTCCTCCTCCCACAATAATAGCCGCCTCTGTCAGGTCCTGCACCCCTTCAAGCATGACAACGCGACGAATAAAAGGAAAAGAGTTGTCAACATCAAAAAAACAATGAGGCTCAAGAGCTTTGAATTCGATATGACGAGTAGAAAGGGTATTTTCTGACTTTAAAAACGAAGTGACGGTATAGATTCTTGTCGATCGTTCAGGCTGAAATGAGACGGCAGCAGAAGCTGAATAGACCGGCCGCACAGAACCGCAATCAACTCCGGCACCATCAAAGATGGGAGTTCCAGAGAGCAATGAAGCGTGAAGGAGAACAGAGAGTTTTGGGGCAAGTTCCCTGGAAAGTATGGTATCAGCAAAAAAAAGTGCTTGAAACGCCTCCCGTTGAAATAATTCAGCAACTATTTGTGCGTAGTACGCTGAATTGTAAAGCATTAACCGCTCATCACCTGCGTGATAGATAACTCCTTTTCCAAAAAGTTCAGCCGCAAGTTGCTGGAGATTTACTCCGCCAACAAGGATACCACACACAACGATATTGTGATGAGGTGCAGCAAGCTCCTGAAGCTTGTGCCAAAGTTCAAGAGAGGTATTTTTAACAATACCATCCCTCTGCTCAAGAAAAACAAGATATTTTTTCATCACTCTATTGATCTTCTCTTTCTCAAATTGCTCAGAGTAAGTTACGTTCTTCGCCAAGAAGCCTGATTAGCTCTTTCTCATCAAGCACAAATTGACATTTTTTTTTTCTTTCAAGGGGTGTTATAGTTTTCATGACCACAAAAGGAGTGGCATCAAGTGAAAGAGGAAAAATATCAATCGTTTTTTTTCTCGCCTCGATCACCGATTTAATAGTGGTTTTGCGGGGGATATTCAACCCTTTTTCAACGCTAAAGAGCGCGGGATAGTGAAGATCATAAGACTCAACCCCTCCCTCTATCTCTCGTTCAGCCCGAAGTCCCTCTGCGCTGGTAGACAGAGATCGAATACCTGCCACAGCTCCCATACCAAGAAGCTCTGCAAGCATCAGTGGCACCTGCGCACTCTGAAAATCGGTTGATTGTTTGCCACAAAAAACAAGATCAGGCAAAGTATTAGCGTAATAACTTGAGAGAGAACGACTTAAAGCAAGCGCTGTTTGATATGGATCTGAAACCTCGGTGCCACTCACAAGCACAGCTCGATCTGCCCCCATGGCAAGCGCCTTGCGAAGCATCTCTTTTGCTGAGGGGGGGGCAACACTAAAAGCAGTGACGACACTTCCAGAAAAACGTTCCTTGAGACGAACAGCCTCTTCAAGCGCATACTCATCATACGGATTCATCACCTCATTAACTCTTGAGAGATCTCTTGTGCCGTCAACAAATCCAATAACTGAGGCGGTATCTGGCACCTGACAAACACAGACGGCAATATTCATCGACGATTTTCAAAGTTCAAAGTTCAAAGTTCAAAGTTCGAGGTTCGAGGTTCGAGGTTCGAGGACGCTTGAGATACTTCACCGCAAGCGGCTGAACATGAAGCTGGAGAGAATAAAAAAGCCGCTTTGAAGCGGCTTTTTTATTGAACATGTGCCCGAGAGGAGATTCGAACTCCTACACCTTTCGGCGCTACCCCCTCAAGATAGTGTGTCTACCAATTTCACCACTCGGGCTTGCCAACTTGCTGAATGCATTTAAAGCACCCAGTGAGAATAGAAGGACTCGAACCTTCGACCCTCTGCTTAAAAGGCAGATGCTCTACCGACTGAGCTATATTCTCAACCTGAAAAAGGTACATGAGTACCG
>CAIOLC010000006.1 GCA_903859055.1 uncultured Chlorobiaceae bacterium
CGGTACTCATAAGGCAAAATCACTGAAAATTCTGATATAAAAAATTATATCTATATGACTTTAATATAATACTTTATAAGGATATTTCCAAGATTTTTTGAAGTATTTTAAGTCCGACAGGCTGCTAGAATGCCCTTGATACCCCAACCTGAATACTGGTAGCACTATAGGGCTCCAGAGCATTATCCTTGGGTGACGAGAGACTCCAGCCAGTCCGTTGCTCATAGTACTCAAACTTGATATCAGCCGACCACTCTTCATCTATTTTTTTGGTCACCTTCATACCCAGTGTAAGAGCGCCAAAAGCTGCAAGGCGCTGATCTTCAGTATAGAAAACTGCACCTGCCGGTTGAGGAGTTGCGTTTATCACCCCTGGAATTTTACTCTCCAACAGATCGACAGGAAGATAAAAATCAGCAGCATTCTGCGAATAATAGCGAATGAGCGGCATCACCGACCAATCGCCCGGCAAAGGATGAACATACTCAATGTCAAAGGTGTGCGCCTTAATCCCAAAAGTATCACTGTAGTAGCGGTAAGAGAGGCGAGCGGTTCCATCAGTAAAGCTCTCCTTAAAATGGTGGTTCCAGCGAGCCAGCGCGGTGGTACTGTTGCGCTCCCGAGGTCTGTTATCGACAAACTTGTAGGGGTCACTGTAATATCCATTCCCCCGGGAGTATCCAAGATTCAACTGAACAATATCATTGGTAGTCAACACCCTTGTAACCCCAACCAGACCTGCCACAATATTTTTTGTGTCCGTTAAGCCTGTTCTCACAGGGACAACCTTTTCAGCTAAGGGATAAGTGAGGTTGGTACCTGGCACCGTCTTCGTCAGAGTAATCAAATCGATTGTATCATTGGTAAGACTGCCACCAAGGGTGAACGTTGTATTTTTATCCGCCGTTGCCAGGCTCCCCTGCAGAGAGAGATTGCGGGAGACATAATCTGACTCGCCAGAATAGCTTGTTCCAAGAACAATGTTTCCATTTGAAAAGTATCTTGTAAGCTGTACATCAACTGCTTTGCGAGAATCTTTCATCGGCGTCAAACCGAAGGTATGATAGGTTGGAGATGCGCCAGAGACCGAATCGTAGGTCAATGATGTTCCAACTGACCACACTTGAGCAAACGGAACCACTCCCCTGAAGGTATAAGCCTGAATACCACCACCACCCGATGCACCCGACCGACCATCGTCACCACCTCCTGTATTGGGTGCAGCCGCCGGATCGATATAATTTGAACGACTGTCTGTATAATTCAGATATTTAAAGCTGACAAGACTCCGTTCTGGCGGGGCATCAGCGTATGCAAACTGAACAGAAGGCAAGGCAAGCGCTGCGGCGAGAAGAGTGCTGCCAAAGAGGCTTGATGTTCTTGAAGAGAGTGAGGTCATTGTTTTGGTGATGGTTGTTACTGTGGCCAGAGAACATTGCCGTTAACTTAATACTTTACCTCTATAAATCAAAAAGCCCCTCCACAGGAAGGGGCTTTTTGAAAGTATCGTATACAAAGAGTCACCAACGATTCAGAAAATTTCATCAGATACTTTTGGATTCCGCATTTCTCTCTGCAGGAACAGTTTTTTTAGGTACTACTTTACGTTTGTGAAATTTTTTATCCCAGTTCTGTATTGAAATGGCCTTGAATGTCCGCGTTCCTGTTGTAATGCCGGTTATTTTAAGATAGCGACCAGAAACAATCCGTGTCTTGGGGTGTACATCAGCCGTTGCTATATCAACACGCCATATACCCTTCCTGAAATCTCGTAACGTAATAAAAGAATTACTTTTATCAACCAGAATAACCTTTCCGCCAAGCAATCCTTTTTGTGAATTTGTCCAACGCTGCTCGTTGGCAAATACCAGGTTATTATACACATGAACATTCTCAACAAGATAACGGTGAATATACCCACCAACATCAAGAGTGTTCAAACAGAGACTGAGCAAAAGACTTGCAAGCAGTGAACTGGCAATAACTTTTGGAGCTGAATACCGATATCCCTTCTTGGTGTGGCGAAATCCGAAAAAAGCAACAAGGGTAAATAAGGCCAGCGCAACCAGCCATACATAGGGGATACTTGTAATGATATCGGCAAGTAAAGGATTCTCAACAAATAACTGATGAATATTATGGTGATCAACAGCAAAATCGTTATCAAAAAAAACATAAAGAGCTGTTGCCATAGCTATGCTGCCAGTAACAACTGAAATCGCAGCAAGCAACCAAAAACTGAACCGCTTAAGGAAAACACGCCATCGAGGAATCGGAACAGCATGCCTCTTCTCTATCTCCTCCAGAACCGGCAGAGATCTCCCTTCTTCCATACTCATTGATTAATGACTCTTTTCTAAATGGATTTTTATTTTTTTCTTGGCACGGTTAATCAGCGTCGCCACCGTACCTTGAGGAATCAGAAGAATATCAGATATCTCTTCATAACTTTTCTCTTCAAAAAACTTTAACACAATAACATCCCTGTATTTGGGTTCGAGCCGGTCAAGAGCTCCCTGAATCTCAATTGGGCTATGTTCCTGGCTCTCTCGAGTGAGCTGATCAGCATCAACAGAGATATTTTCGAAGAGCGTCAGTAGCTCGTCCTTTGATAGTACGCTCGGGCGCCTCTTTTCCTTTCTAAAATAACTGACTATTTCATTATGAGCTATTCTGTATATCCAGGATGAAAACTGAAGAAAGGGATCATATTCATTGAGATGAATGTATATCTTGATGAATATCTCCTGCAGTAAATCCTCAGCGGCAAAAGAGTCCCTGCACCCCAACCGAATAATATATCGCAACAAAGGCGCTTCATACCGCAGAACTATGGCAGCAAATGCCTGTTTGTTTGCGATAGCTCCAGCAACCAGCTCCTGATCGGTCGTGACACTGTACGGCTCTCTCTTTGTGAACGTCTCGCCCATATCCACTCAGCTCTTTATTTCCTGCCTCTCTGGCGCAAGCATAACCGCCATATACAACACAACAACAAGATTGATGAAAATTAACAGAATCTTGAACCAGGTAAAACCTTTTGCAAGCTCATACAGTTCAATCGGCAAAGAGATGCCGCCACTGAGCAAGGCAACCCATTCCGCCCATCGCAGGGCAAACCATAGCCCATAAGCCTCAAGAAAACGTATTGACGCGTAAAGTAATGCAAAAATTACCAGAATACGCATCCGGCTTTCCGTCAAGGTGCCAGCCAGCACTATAAACTTTTTTGGGAAGTGATGAGCAGGATTAAGATGCAAATGCACAACAAGCTGTTCTGCTGAAATCTGAATATACTGACGCATCAGCACAACAAGCGCCACTGCAACAATGAGCACGAAAAGAGCCTTGCATGCTTCAAAGATTGCAACAGCACGGAGCACACTGGCCATCTTCTCATTGACAATCATCTCCTCTTGCCTCCTTATCATCGAGCTTGTAACCAAAGCCCCTCACTGTTCTGATGATACAGCCCCTGCTTCCAAGTTTTTCACGAATTCTTGTGATATGGGTGTCAATCGTTCTGGTGCTGATGCTCTTGTCAATTTCCCAGACATCGCTGAGCAGGGTCTCCCGTGACTGAGCCTCTCCTTTTCTTTTGAGAAGCGCAACAAGAAGTTTGAACTCCATCAGAGTAAAAAAAAGCTCTTTTCCGTCAATCGAAACAATATGACGGCTCAGATCAACGGCAACCCCTCCGCTCGAGAGTATCTCTTGCGTCTTTCCCCCCCCGCGTCGCTCCCGCTTGAGAATGGCGCGAATCCTGAGGTTCAGCTCACGAGGGCTGAACGGCTTCACCACATAGTCGTCAATACCCAACTCAAAACCGAGAATTCTGTCAATCTCTTCGCCTTTGGCCGTCACCATAATAATGGGAAGATCCTTGTAGAGTTGATGCTGCCTGATTTTTCGGCAGAGTTCAAAGCCGTCCATTCCGGGCAGCATGATATCAAGCAACACAAGGTCAAAACTTTTATGAGAGAGCTGCTCAAGCGCCTCCTCAGCAGACCCTGAGAGATGACATTTATAACCTCCACGAGAGAGATTATACTCCAGCAGATGAGCCAAATCCGGATCATCCTCAACAACAAGCAGCATTGGTTCCGACATACACAGATAATTTAAAAGGTGATTCTCTCAGATATTAATGTAAGAGTAAAATCAGTAACCGTTTTTTAAAGGGAGCTCCTTAGCACTCATACCTGCAATTTGTCACCATTTCTTAACAGACACTTAACAGTTCCTCAACAATGTTTCACTGAAGTTTTTATAAATATTCACCATTCAATCCCCTTTTTATGACTCATCATTCTTGCAAAACATGCAGAAACAAACAGAATGGCTCCGCGATAAATTAAGGAAAAATTCAACTTTGCGGCTAAACGAAGTTCAATGAAAGAGAGCAAGACAAAAAAAAGAGTTCCAAATCTCTGGGACGCATCAGCCTTTGTTCTCGTTATGGGACTGGTTGTCTTTTTAGCATTGGGTAGCAGTCAGATGTCAATACCTTACACGCCGGGTGAGTCAATTCCACTCTCTCTCAATCCGGTATACCTGCCCTTCTATGCATTGCGTACCGTTGTCCGAATGGTGAGTGCACTCATTTTCTCGTTACTGTTTACCTTCACCTACGCCACATTGGCCGCAAAAAGTTCTCGTGCGGAAGCGATTATGGTACCGCTGCTCGACATCCTTCAATCAGTTCCTGTTCTTGGCTTTCTCTCCATCACGGTCACAGGGTTCATCGCTTTATTCCCCGGAAACCTTCTTGGTGTTGAAATGGCTGCCATCTTTGCAATCTTCACCTCCCAGGCATGGAACATGGCTTTCAGCTTTTATCAGTCTCTGAAAATTGTTCCAAAAGAGCTGAAGGAGGCCTCTGAACTTTTCGGTCTTTCACCCTGGAAAAAATTCTGGAAACTTGAGGTTCCTTATGCCACACCAAACCTGATCTGGAATACCATGATGTCGGTTTCCGGTGGATGGTTTTTTGTTGTAGCATCGGAAGCAATTACCGTAGGAAAAACCTCCGTAACGCTTCCCGGAATTGGCTCTTATGTCGCCAAGGCTCTTCAGGATAAAAATCTTTCAGCAATTGGCTTTGCTCTTCTTGCTATGCTGATTGTCATTCTCCTGTATAACCAGTTGCTCTTTCGTCCATTGGTGACATGGGCAGAAAAATTCAAAGTTGAATTATCAGAAGGTGAGAATCCACCTTCATCCTGGGTTTTTACCCTGTTTCAGCGTGCATATTATCTGCGTCGTTGCATACAAAAAATGAGCGATCTCTCAAGCTCCCTGATTGAAAGAGCCCCTGCATTACCACGGATTACCCTTAACTCGTGGACAACGACCGCTCGTTTCAGAAAGTTACAGGGAATTATCTGGTATGCCCTTCTGGCTCTCTCAATGACTTCCGGCCTCTGGATGCTCATCAGTTTCGTCATTGGAGGAGTTGATTATTCAGAAATTATCAATGTTTTCATGCTGGGTCTCTTCACACTCACCCGTGTTGTCGTCTTGCTGCTTTTGGCCTGTCTGATTTGGGTACCACTTGGAATTCTTATCGGCCTTCACCCTCGCTGGGCGACAACAGTTCAGCCCCTGGCCCAGTTCCTGGCTGCCTTCCCGGCAAACCTCCTTTTTCCTGTAGCGGTCTTTCTCATGGTTCGACACCATCTCTCCCCTGAAATTTGGTGCGCACCACTCATGATTCTCGGCACCCAATGGTATATCCTTTTTAACGTTATTGCGGGAGCATCGGCCATTCCGAACGATCTGCTTGAAGCCGCAAAAAACCTGGGACTCTCAGGATGGAGACTCTGGAAGTATTTGTTGCTCCCTGCCATCATTCCGTCATTACTCACCGGGCTTGTTACTGCTTCGGGAGGAACATGGAACGCCAGTATTGTCGCCGAAGTGGTAAGCTGGGGCTCAACAAAGCTCATCGCAACGGGTCTCGGCTCTTATATCGCACAATGGAGCGCCAAGGGTGACTATCCGCATATTGTTTTAGGTATCGCTGTCATGAGCCTCTACGTCGTGCTTTTCAACCGTCTCTTCTGGAGAAGGCTTTACTCCATTTCCCAAACTCGCTATCGTCTGGATTAGAAATAGAATGCTTATGGAAAACAATCTTCTTGTACTGAAAAATATTTGTAAGTCATTCAAGAAAACAGGAGGCGAAGAGCACCTTGTTCTTGACAAAGTAAGCCTTACTATCAGAGAGGGGGAGATTGTGGCACTTCTGGGACGTTCTGGTTCTGGAAAATCGACATTGCTCCGCATCATCTCCGGCCTTGCCCAACCAGTCAGCGGAGAGGTACTCTACAATGGAGTCGCTGTGAAAGGGCCAGTCAAAGGAGTGGCCATGGTCTTCCAAACCTTTGCACTTTTTCCCTGGTTTACTGTTCTGGAAAATGTCGAGCTGGGGTTGGAGGCTATGGGAATACCTAAAACAGAAAGAGGTCGAAGAGCTTTAGCTGCTATTGACCTTATTGGTCTGGACGGCTTCGAATCAGCATATCCCAAAGAGCTTTCCGGCGGAATGCGACAACGAGTCGGCTTTGCCCGTGCTTTGGTGGTTGAACCAACATTACTTCTGATGGATGAAGCTTTTTCGGCTCTTGATGTGCTCACTGCAGAAACACTTCGCACTGATCTGATCGAGCTCTGGCTGGAACGGCGTATTCCCACGAAAGGGATTCTGCTGGTATCTCATAACATTGAAGAGGCGGTTCTGCTTGCAGACCGGATTGTGATTCTTGGAACCAATCCCGGCACGATTCTTTCCGAGATTCATATCCCCCTTGCACACCCGCGCGATCGCGAAGCCCCGACATTCAGGAAACTTGTTGATGAGGTTTATGAGCTTATGACCAAACGGCCACGCAATACTACCAGTAAGAGCGAAGCAGTCCCCCTCTCATACCGTCTGCCTGACGCTCCCATCAATCAGTTGGCAGGATTAATGGAGGCACTTGCCAGTGATCTCTATAACGGAAAAGCTGATCTTCCAGAGTTGGCTGACCAGATGGGATTTGGGGTTGAGGAGCTGTTTCCACTTTTGGAAGCGCTTGAAATCTTGTCGCTTGCCCGCACAGAGGAGGGTGATGTGGAGCTGACAAGATTCGGCAAAAACTTTGTGGATGCCGACATTCTCCAACGCAAAGTTATTTTTGCTGAACTGGTGAACCGGCATGTTGCCCTTGTTGCCCACATACGCCATGTTATTGACGAGCGTCCAGGGAATCGTGCTCCAGAAGAGCGCTTTTTGCGCGAACTCGAAGATTATTTCAGTGAAGAGGAGGCTGAAAGAGTTTTGCTGGTTGCCATTGAATGGGGACGCTATGCCGAAATTTTCGCCTATAAAGAGGGCGCTGGAATACTGAGCCTCGAAAACCCCGGCAAAATTGATAATGGATAAAAAGCAGAGTTACTGCAGAGCAGGATGCAGCAATCCTGACAACGCTTTGATAACCATTATTCATCGATAATTATTTTCAATTACTTATGCACGAATATTTATTTACTTTCCAGGAGTTTCTGAAAGTTGTACCGGGTCTGCTTATTTTTCCTATTTCGTTATATCTTGGTTTGCAAAAAATCGGAACGAAAGTAATGGCCAGAATTTCATTTGGCAATAATCCAATATCACCACATTGCATAAGATATGTCGATCTCAGAAATATGAAAGATCGCACCATTGTCATATACTCAATATATGCATCTTTAAATGATGGCGAATTCCTGTTAGAATTAAAACAGTGCAATCCTCCCCTTATTCTTAAAGCACATCAGTCGATTATTGCTGCGATTGCCCCATACTCTTTCTTGCTGCTCGATGGAAAAAAAATGGAACTGGAAAAATCAATGATTGGAAAAACAACAATTTATCTTGAGTTGGCACATAGCACCGTCAAATGCGACACCGAGATATACAAGAAGAATACAAGTAAAAAGCTGAGCAAGTATCAAATGCTGGAGAATATCACAAAAAATTTCAATGGAATTATTTATGACGAGCACGCAGTTTACGCTATAACCTACGGTTCAAGCTCCACAGTAAAAACAGCAATAGTAAATGATGCTGGTAGCGTAAGCGGAGAAGGCTGGTACTTCAATATCTCCCAACTCACGATGCAATCAATGCGCAGCAAAGAGGCTATTGAGGCTGAACTGAATGAAAGGGGCTTTGATGCGCATGTTGAATGGTTTAAGGTCTATCTTCTCCGAAAGTATTCGTAAATAATCTCCGAAAATCTCGTCTGGTTGTGCAAAAAGCGGATCAGGAGATGCTCTTGCCTTTGATTTGGTAAACGTCCCGAGCTTTCTCATCATCAAAAACTGCGACATTATTGCTACAGATAAAATCTCCTCCCACTTTTTTTAACGTCCCTTCCAGAGATGATAACTGGTTTCCTGAACAGTTGAAATCACCCTTTACTCTTTTCGGAGCACCTTCGAGTGAAATCAGCTTGTTCCCGGAACAATCAAAATTCCCATTGACCTTTTCAGGACCCCACTTGAGTGAGGTCAGTTGGTTGCCGAAACAGCAAAAAGCATCAACCTCTTCTGGAGATCCTTTAAGCGAGGTCAACTGATTTGCGGAACAATTAAAAATACCGTGAACCTTTTTTTGCGCCCAGAGAAGAGAGGTCAATTGGTTCCCCGAACAATCGAAATTACCTGAAAACTCTTTTGCTCTCCCTTTGAGCGATGTCAACTGGTTCCCTGAACATGAAAAATTGCCAGAGATAGAATCAGGAGAACCTGCTAAAGCAAGAAGTTGATTGTTTGAACAGTCAAAATCACCACGAATTTTTTTCGGTGAACCATGAAGTGTCACAAGGAGATTATCTGAACAATCAAAATCACTGCCAACAATGCGGGGTGCTCCATCAAGGGTTGTCAGCCGGTTGCCAGAACAGTTAAAATCCCCCTCAACAACTTCAGGGCAAGCAGGAACAGTTGCACCCACACCACCACCTTTCAATGAGGCCAAATGGTTTCCGGCACAGGAAAAATCCCCCATAACAAAGACGGGACAGCCCGCAAGGGATACCAGTTGATTGTTCGAACAATCAAAATCACCATGAATCTCTTCGGGTGCCCCTCTGAGCGATGTCAACAGATTTCCTGAACAATTGAAATCACCCTTCACCTTTTTTGGAGCACCCTCCAGGGATGTAAGCTGATTCCCTGAACAATTAAAATCCTTTACTTTTTCCGGACAACCTGACAGTGAGGTTAATCCTTTGTTTGAACAATCAATATGCTCTTTTGCATCACAACAACCCATAACCTCTGCAAAAGTTACCTGTACCGCTTTCTTTACCATGATGATGCTCTCCTTCAAGAAATAATAGTTACCAGAAAATAGATAAAAACGGAGCGATGTTACTCATCAGAATCCTCTTGTTATCACTACTGCAGGAGAACTGCGCACGAAATCACGGTTGTCCAGAGACCGTTTTCACCCTCTGCTGTCGCTGTAATGTTGTAGGAATTGATGATTTTGTGGCTCATTTTGTAAATCCCCTCCCGTTCATCCCAGTCTTTATTTGGATCAAACTCTATGCCAAGCGTGGTCGCAAGCATGGTTGCAGCAAGGTCTTCGGCATATTCACCCGACTGTTCTGCAGATTCACCATAAGGGTGGTGTTCTGAAAGATAACCATACTGCGTTTCATCGGCAGGTATAGCCACACCAACTGAAGCAGCAATAAGGCGATTGTACTCGTTGGTTGAATTACGGGCCATGACGGCAAAGGTAATCTCACCCGGCGAGAGCAGCTCGAGCCCCTCTTCGACACTGATGCGCTCACAGTGTGGCGGAAAAATACTGGACACTGTAACCAGGTTGCATTTCTCAATTTTTGCCTCTCTCAGGGCAAGCTCAAATGAAGAGAGATATTCTTTGTGTCTTCCCACACCTTTTGTGAAGAATACTTTTGATGGAACAAAAGACAATGGTTCATCTCCTGGTTAAGAGCGTTCAGCTCCGTAATGGCAAAATCCATAGAAATCTAATTTTTTTCGAAAAAAAGATAGAAAAACAACTGCAAACCAATTGTCACAAATATGTTAAATCAATGAGATACCAACAATAAATCTACACGGCAATCAACCTCTTCTGACGTATCTCGCAATAAGGTGCTCGACAAAAGAATGAATTGGAAGCAAATGTTTCATACTTGTAACGGAAACACCATTGCTTCCTGATTGAGAAGCATTTAGATTTACAAAAATAATCTTTTTGTTTTAGCGGAAAGATAAGCCTGTATCATCGGTTTAAAACCGAAAGAGTGACAGAAAAGAGTATATCGAGCGGCCATAATAAAAAATCAAACCATTCTATGTCAGAACGACCGGTTCATCTGCTGATAAAA
Organism: uncultured Chlorobiaceae bacterium; assembly: GCA_903859055.1. GTDB lineage: Bacteria > Bacteroidota > Chlorobiia > Chlorobiales > Chlorobiaceae > Chlorobium. The sequence continues at coordinate 10,392 of CAIOLC010000006.1, forward strand.
GAGCTCTCCCAGATTCTTGTAGAACTCTCCGATAAAGTAGTAACAAATTTTCTTGATGCACTTCATGCTGTTAAATATCACGATGAACAGGGCACTTGCAACATACGAAAAATTGATACTGAAATTGATCTGGTCGAGATCAACCTGGAGGAGCGTTGTCTGGCCTTTCTCGCAATACACCAGCCCGTTGCAAGGGATTTGCGTGCAATTGTGACCATTATCAAAATTAATGATGACTTGAAACACATTGGTGCTTTGACTCTCCATATTATAGAGCGAATGCCAGAAATCAGTTCTGAAATGCTTGAATCATTTGAATTTGAAAATATTGCTCTGCACGCTGGGGAAATGGTAAAAAAATCAATTCAGGCGTTTGTCACCAAAGACAGCATTCTAGCCGGACATGTCAGTGAAATGGATGAAATAATTGATTCTATTCACCGTAAAGTTTTTTCGAGGGTTACCTCGCTCATGAAACATCCTCACTCTGATGTTGACCAGCTCATAGCAGCCTTGAGCGTATCACGGTATATCGAACGTATGGCAGATCATGCCACCAGAATTGCCAATGAAGTCGTTTTTCTTGTGACAGGCAAAATTATACGGCACACTGAGTGCTCCTATGAGTACCTGATAACCTCCTCTCGGGATTGAGCGTTACAGACAAGGTACACTGAAAAACAACGCTGCTGCCGGATTGTTATTGTAAAATCCCGAAAAATAAAATTTTTGAAGGTGGTTATTTAATGACGACAGAAACTGAAACGAACATGATGAGTGCCGCCCCTCCTGCATTTACAGACACCTCCCTGTACATCAACAGAGAATTGAGCTGGATATACTTCAATCAGCGTGTCCTTGAAGAGGCGCTTGATCCTGAAGCACATCCTTTACTTGAACGGGTAAAATTCATCTCTATTTTCAGCTCAAACCTCGATGAATATTTCATGATCCGGGTTGCCGGCATTGAGGGACAACATGAAGCAGGAATTCAGGAAAGAACCATTGATGGTTATACGCCTTCTGAACAGCTCGAAAAAATTCGCGAGATGGTTCAACAGCAACTCCAGATACGAAACAGATGTTTTTATCATGATCTGGTGCCCGCTTTGCAAAAGGCCGGGGTGGAGTTTCTTCGGGTTTCTGATCTCTCCGCCACACAGCGTCGGGCATTGAGCCACTATTTTCGCAAGGAGATCTATCCAGTACTGACCCCGCTGGCATTCGATACTGGCCACCCTTTTCCGTTTATGTCAAACCTCTCACTGAATCTTGCCATTGAGCTGGAAGATGAAGAGAGCAAAACGATGAAATTTGCCCGCGTCAAGGTGCCTGGCATTCTTCCTCGGCTGCTTCGACTCGATACCATCAAGGGTTTTCAAAACCATGAGGCGACGATACAATTTATCTGGATAGAAGATCTTATCGAGAGCAATCTGGCACACCTGTTTCCGAAAATGCGGATTGTGCAGTCACACCTCTTTCGCCTGATTCGAAATGCTGATATTGAAATCGAAGAGGATGAAGCTGGTGATCTTCTGAAAACAATTGAGCAGGGAATCAGATCTCGTCGCTATGGCAAGGTTGTCAGGCTTGACATCACTCCTGCAATGCCTCAGTACGTAAGAGAGCTGCTGATGAATAATCTGGACGTTGCTCCGAGAAACCTCTATGAGATCGATGGAGCGCTTGGATTCAGCACCCTGATTGATCTCCTCAAGATAGAGCGCCCTGAGCTGAAATATGGAAAATTTTCCCCCTCTAACCGCATTGAAGAGGAGTTTGGCAAGGATATTTTCAGTGCCATAAGATCTAAAGACCAGCTCCTCTATCACCCTTACGATTCGTTTACACCTGTCGTTGATTTTATCAATCAGGCAGCTCTTGACCCTGATGTCCTTTCGATAAAGCAGACACTCTACAGGGTGGGAGACAACTCCCCTATTGTCAAAGCCTTGATGAGGGCTGCAGAAACAGGAAAGCAGGTAGCCGTCCTGGTAGAACTCAAGGCCAGGTTCGACGAAGGAAACAACATCGTCTGGGCAAGGGCCCTGGAGGATGTCGGAGCGCATGTCGCTTACGGCTTGCCAAGTCTCAAAACCCACGCAAAGCTTACTCTGATTGTACGCATGGAACAACACAGGCTGAGACGCTATCTTCATCTTGGAACAGGAAACTACAACCCGTCAACAGGCAAACTTTACACTGATTACAGCCTCTTTACCACCAATGAACAGCTAGCAAATGATGTGGCTGAACTGTTCAACGCCCTGACCGGCTATTCAAAACAAACCAGCTACAGAAAGCTCCTTGTCTCACCGTTCAACACCCGCACACGAATTATTGAGATGATCGAGCGGGAAATTGAGTGGCAACAACAGGAAAAAAAGGGCAAGATAATCATGAAAATGAACTCACTGGTGGACGCAAAAACCATCCAGGCCCTTTACAATGCCTCTTGTAAGGGGGTGAAGATCGACCTTATCGTCCGGGGAATTTGCTGCCTGAAACCTGGTATTGCCGGTGTTAGTGAACATATCAGAGTTATCAGCGTCATCGGGCGTTTTCTTGAACATAGCCGGGCATACTACTTTTATAACGGCGGTAAAGAGGAGCTTTATCTTGGCAGCGCTGATATCATGCCAAGAAATCTCGACGATCGTGTTGAGACGCTGTTTCCCATCTTTGACAAAGCACTTGTCAAAAGGGTTACATCCGATTTTGAGCTGATTCTGAGCGACAATGTCAAAGCCTGGCAGATGAATAGTGACGGGATATACTCCTTGATTGAGAACAGCCTTCCAAACATAAACAGTCAGTCTCTCTTTCTGAACCGGCCCGCTTCCAAAAAATTGACGTTCTCTCAAGTTTAACATTAAAACAAACTTTATGCACGCCCTCTCAAATAGTGCTCTCTGTTTTGGTAATAATATGATGTGGCTGCATCAACGGAAACATCCCCGTCTTGAGCAACTGCTGGAGACAGCAACGCCGGTTACTCTCAATCGCTCTTCCAGGATTGTTATACTTAGCGATCTGCACATGGGTAATGGTGGACGGCTTGATGAGTTCCGGGTAAATGCCGAACTGGTCAAAAATATGTTGGAACGCTATTATCGACCTAAAAAATACAGTCTTGTGCTTAATGGAGATGTTGAAGAGCTGTTAAAGTTTCCTCTCGCAAGCATTGAGTCTCGGTGGGGTGATTTTTATGATTTGTTTCGAAAGTTTGAGCAAAATGGCTTTTTGTGGAAAACTTATGGGAACCATGATGCTTCGTTGCGTAATGAGAAAAATTATCAGCTTGCCTCATCTCTGGTTGAATCCGTGAAATTCAAGTATGGCGATGAGACTCTCTTGCTGTTTCACGGCCACCAGGCATCAGTATTCCTGTGGGAAACATTCCCTCTTGTCAGCAAGGCCGCAATTTTTTTCCTTCGCTATATCGCAAAACCCTCCGGGATCAAAAACTTTTCGGTAGCCCACAGCAGCCGTCGCCGATTTGCTGTCGAAAAGTCCATCTATGAGTTTTCAAACCGCTCCAATATTGTCTCCATCATTGGCCATACCCATCGACCTCTCTTTGAATCTCTCTCAAAGGTGGATTTTCTGAACTATAAAATCGAAGATCTCTGCCGGATGTATCCGACGGCTGAAGAGGAAAATCGGATGGCAATAAAAGAGACGATGGAGAAGATGAAGATCGAGCTTGAAGCCTGTTACAGGCAAGGAAAAAAGATCGGGCTTCGCAGCGGCCTTTACCATAATCTCACGATACCAAGTCTTTTCAACTCGGGATGCACTATTGGAAAACGCGGCATTACTGCACTTGAAATTGAGGGCAACTCGATACGGCTTGTCGGCTGGTATACCGATAAACAAAATCCAAAATTCACCAGTGATCGCGACAACCAGCCTTCGGAGCTCCCCTCAACCGGCTTTTCAAGAATTGTGCTGAATGAAGACTCTCTTGATTATGTTTTTTCAAGAATACACCTTCTGGCATGAATAAGGATCCTCTTGTTTGCAATATTGTTACGCATCCTTAACAATTCCTCAACAGAATGAATGGTACCTTACGGTGAACATAAGGCTATGCGAAGAATATCAGAAAATTGAAAAAGATCACTCAAACAAACCAAATATTTGTCATGAAAAAAGTTGTATTAATAGTCGGTATCGCTGCTACGCTGGGGTTCGGGAACACAGAGGCTGCAGAGTGGAACTGGAAAGGTGATATACGGTACCGTTATCAATCCGATCTTACAGAGTTTCCTACTGTAACCGGTGAGCACAGCCGCGACCGGCACCGTTCACGAGTCCGTCTCGGTGTCACTCCTTGGATCAATGAAGAGCTTTCAGGCGGTATACAGCTCTCAACTGGCAGCGCAAGTGAGACAACCTCCCGCAATCAGACTTTGAGTGGCCTGTTTCTTGCCAATCCAGTCTACCTGAATGAATACTTTATTGATTACCATCCTGTGGCTTATGGCCTTGATAGTCAGATAAACATTCTTTTAGGTAAAAGAGCGGTAGCAAGCACACTTATCGTGATTAACGATCTCGTATGGGACAGCGATCTTACCTTTGAGGGCGCAACCATACAGTATGGCAAAGATGCTGATGGCAAGGAAAAAGAGGGTTTTAGCGCCGTGGCAGGCTACTACTCGCTCCAGGAGTTTAACGGAGTTCAGACCGTCTTGACAACCCCTCCCGCAGGCCAGGAGAAGAATGCCATTCTGTTGGTCGGGCAAGCTGCTTATACCGGCGAACTCAGCAATCTCAACTACAAGATTGGCGCGGGCTACTATGATTATGCAAATTTTGCTTATCAGATCGCCGCTCCAAATAGCCCTGCACCCAACTATACAGGAAAAGACTTTAATATCGTTGAACTCTTCGGCACCCTTGATGGTCAAATAACGGAACTCTTACCATGGAAGGTATCTGTGCAATATGCCGTCAATACGGCAAAAAAAGATGCAACGAATATCAATATTGATGATGCCCAAAGGAGCAGCTATCTTCTTGAGGCCAAAATTGGTGATGCCAAGCAGGTGGGACAATGGTCAGTTAATGCTGACTATATCAGAATCGAACGCGATGCGCTGACAATTCTTACCGACTCGGACAGAAATATGGGGGCTGCAACCAACCTTACCGGCTTCAAAGTTGGCGGAAACTATCACCTGGCTCAGAACTTGACACTCGGTTTGACCTGGTTCCAATTCAAAACAATTGATGACAAGAGCACCGTTACAGATGAATCAGCACCAACAAGACGTATAATAATGGCTGATGCCGTCGTCAAGTTCTAAAATTTTGCGTACTGTTCTCTCTTTGTGTTGTGTGGCTGGTTTGCAAGACCGTCTGTGCTGATCCGGGGCGGTCTTGTTGAACCGGTTGATCAACAAGTGACTTTTTACTATATTTAGCCAAATTAATCCAATTATCTCAACAACGATGAATTTACTCAGAAAAATACTTTTCAGTACAGCAATGTTCGGTGTCATGGCCTCAGGCACAGCCGGAGCTGCTGGCAAGATTGTTATTGACGGCTCAACCACGGTTGGCCCTGTAGCAAAAGCTTTAGCAAATTACTATACCAAAACCACAGGAGTGCAGGTCTCGGTGAGTGAGTCTGGTTCTGGTAACGGAGCAAAAAGCCTCATTAACAAAACCTGTGATATCGCAACAATGTCCCGTTCAATGAAAGACAAGGAGGAGGCAGCAGCAAAAAGCAAAGGGGTCAACCCTGTTGAACACCTGGTCTGCCTTGATGGATTGTCGATCGTCGTTCACCCAAGCAACCGCATCAATGCACTCTCAAAAGCGCAGATTCGTGCTATTTATATGGGCAAATACACCAACTGGAGCCAGCTTGGTGGATCCAATTCGCCTATAGTAGTCATACAGCGAGAATCGAACAGTGGCACGGCAGAATCCTTTAAAGAGCTGGTTATGGGCAAAGATAACCCGATTTCAAAAAGAGCTGAAACCCAGGCAAGCAATGGTTCAATTAAAAGCCGCGTCGCAACGACACCTTCTGCTATCAGCTATATCGGTATGGGCTTTGTTGATGATTCAGTCAAGTCAGTACTGGTGGATGGTGTTGAGGCAGATGTAAAAACAGTCAAAAACGGCACCTATCCCCTTCACCGCCCGCTCTTTATGTATACCAACGGGAATCCAGCCGGAGCCATCAAACAATTCATTGATCTTCCAAAAACGGCAGAGGGCAAACGAATAATCAGTGAAACCGGATTTGTTAACAATTACTGATTGCTGATTCAATTTATTGAGAACTCTGAGTACAAAAAAAGCCGTCTGAACGCAGGACGGCTTTTTTAATGTATAGGACGAAAACGACACGCAACGCCAAAAGATTATCTACTTTAAACCATATTTTTCCCTAACTTGGCGTGATAGCATTTTGAATCCAAACCACCAGGGAATGAAACGCACTCTCCTGCATCGATTTGCCATAAGAACCGCTCTCCTGGCAACACTTTTCAGCACCTCTTCCTGCAAACAAAACAGTGAAAACAGAAGGAGTGGGAGTATAGTTACTGCTGTTTCAGCAGATTTTGACTCTCTCAATCCCCTGCTTATCCAGTTTGCCATGTCACGCGAAGTGTGCAAATTGCTCTATCCTTCGCTGGTTAAACCAGCTTATGACGAAAAAAAAGGGGCGATCACCTTTCTGCCTAATGCTGCAAAAAGCTGGGCGTTTGCTGATGATGGAAAAAAGGTGACCTTCCACTTGCGCAACAACGCTCTCTGGGAAGATGGAAAAAAGGTAACCTCAAAAGATTTCAAGTTTTCATACACTCTGTACAAAAACCCAAAAATTGCCAGTTCACGACAGCACTATCTTGATGATCTGCTGCTGCTTTCTGATGGAACGGCTGATATTCAGCGAGCTGTCGAAACTCCTGACGACTCGACGCTGGTGCTCCATTTCTCGAAACCAATGGCAAAAGAGATTGTGCTCGACCATTTCAATGATCTCATGCCTGTCGCTGAACATCTTTTCAAGACTTTTTCACCTGATGAGATTCGCTCAAAAGCGACTGAGATCGCTGTGCTCAGTGCAGGACCTTTCAAAATTAAAAAGTGGGTGCGACAGGAGAAGCTGGAGCTGGTGAGCAACCCCACTTCAACACTGCCGCGACCCGCCACTGTAAAAAATCTGATCTTTCTGGTGGTTCCTGAGTATACCACACGGCTTGCCATGCTGAAATCAGGGCAGATTGATGCCATGCTTTCGGCTGGAGGAATCAATCCCAAGGATATCAAAGAGCTTGCAAAAAGTTCACCCTCAATTGCTATCAAACCGGTCAAAAATCGCTATTTCGACAGTATTGTATGGTTGAATATTGATGGCGAAACATACCGCAACAGCCATCAGATAAAACCGCACGCCCTTTTCGGAGACCGACTGGTACGACAGGCGATGACTCTTGCCATCGACCGACAGTCCATTATTGATGGCTTTATGGGGCCCGAACATGCCACGATCGTCAACACGTCGCTCTCCCCAGCCTATAAAGAGCTGGCTGACTTATCGCTTGATCCCTTCAATTATAATCCCCAGAAAGCCTCTGCCCTGCTTCGCGAGGCTGGCTGGAAGCCCGGCCCGGATGGCATTCTGCAAAAAAACGGCAAAAAATTTTCTTTTGAACTAGCCGCTCCAGTAGGCAACCCGCGCCGCAACTATGCAGCGACTATTATTCAGCAAAACCTTCGTGAAATCGGTATCGACTGTCGATTGAAGTTTCATGAAGGTCTTGTTTTCAACAAAAGTCAAAATGAGTTTCGCTATGATGCGGCACTTTCAGGGATGGCAGCCGAAACCCTCCCCTTCCAGCTTATCATCTGGGGATCCGATTTTGCCAAGCGTCCATTCAACTCATCTGCTTTTCAGCACAGTGAGCTTGATGCTATTATCGCTCAACTCAGCCGTCCACTTTCAAGGGATCGCACTCTTGCATTATGGAAAAGCTATCAGAAAATTCTCCATGATGAACAACCAAGAACCTTTCTGTACTACTATGATGAACTGGAAGGGTTCAGTAATCGTATCCAGAATGCCGATGTCAACATGATCTCGACACTCGACAATGTCTATGACTGGAGCATTAAGTGATTCTTTTACAAGGTTTGCCGCCTGCATCGTTTTTTACTATATTCAGCCACCTTGTTACACAGCAGTTAAAGCAGATCCACCTCCATCAGCGAATTTACTCTTATGCCCCGCTACACTTCTGAACAACTTGAACGCAGAAACGCATCCGTCTGGACAAAAGTGCAGGGGATCCTTGCCCCTATCCAGTTTGTCATGTTTCTTGCCGGCCTGACGGTCACCTGGCTCTATCAGTCCCACAACGGGATCGACAACTTTGCCTGGATCACCTTTTTTGTGACACTGAAAACCCTCATGCTTGTCCTGATTTTTGTGACCGGCGGCTTTTTTGAACTTGAGGTTTTCGGTCAGTTTGCCTTTGCTCATGAATTCTTCTGGGAGGATTTCGGCAGTGCCATCGCCATGGTGGTGCATCTCTCATACTTTATCCTCTTCTTTATGGGGCTTGATGAGGCCACGCTTATCTGGACTGCGCTGCTTGCCTATTTGAGCTACCTCGTCAATGCCGCTCAATTTGTCATCCGTCTGCTTCTTGAAAAGCATAACGAGAAAAAGCTCAAGCAGGGCCAGACTGCATGATCATCTTTTTGTAGAGTAACAGAGTTATGAAAGCAAAAGCTATAGTATTCACCGGTGTTCGGCAGATTGAACTCTGTGATGTCACCCTGAAACCACTCTCTTCAACCGATGTGCTGGTTGAAACCTTCTGGTCGTCCATCAGTACCGGCACGGAAAAGATGGCCTGGAACGGCCTGATTCCGTCATGGCCTTTTATTTTTCCCTTTATTCCCGGCTATGAATCTGTCGGAAAAATCATTCAGGTGGGAGAACATGTCAACGAAAGCCTTATTGGCAAGTTTGCCTACGTTGCCGGTTCATTCGGTTATGAAGGGGTTAACGCCGCTTTTGGTGGTGCTTCGGAGTATATCGTCTGCCCGGTCGAGAGTATTACAGTGCTGGAGAATATTGATCATCCTGAATCGGGCATTGCCCTGCCCCTTGGCGCAACGGCCCTCCATATTGTGGATCTTGCAGAGGTGAAAAACAAGAAGGTGCTGGTGCTCGGCCAGGGCGCGGTAGGCATTCTCGCTGCCGAGCTGGCAACACTTATGGGTGCCAAACTTGTTGCGGCAACCGAGCCCAACAAGAAGAGGCTTAACCTCTCAACTGCTGACCTGAAGGTTGACCCTGAAACAGAGGATGTTTCGGCAGCGCTGGCCGGTCATGAGTTCGACGTTATGATTGACAGCACCGGCATTATGAGCGCCATTGATACCGGTCTGCGCTTTCTGAAATTCCACGGGAAGGTGATTTTCGGTGGCTATTACCAGCGAATCAATATCGACTACTCCCAGGCCTTTCAGAAAGAGCTCTCTTTTATGGCGGCAAAGCAGTGGGCCAAAGGTGATCTGGAACGGGTGAGAGAGCTTATCGCCCGCCACAAACTCAATGCCGAGAGGATTTTTACCCACCAGCACAGAGTTGGAGAAGATATTATCGATGCCTACCAGAAAGCATTCACCGATCCAGACTGCCTGAAGATGGTCCTGCTCTGGAAAACCGTAACAGAGCAGCAGGAGACGCACTCCCCTGTCACAGCACAACCATAAGCAGCACACAATGGCAGCAAGAACCATAGCTATATACGGCAAGGGCGGCATCGGCAAGAGCTTTACGACCACCAACCTCAGCGCCACCTTTGCCATGATGAACCAGCGGGTGCTGCAACTTGGCTGTGACCCGAAGCACGACTCCACCACATCCCTTTTCGGCGGCATTCCACTACCAACCGTGACCGACGTTTTTGCCGAAAAGAATGCGCTGAACCAGCAGGTTGCCATCGGCGATATTGTCTTCCGCAGGGATATCGCCGATTTTCCGCAACCCATTTACGGCATTGAGCTTGGAGGCCCCCAGGTTGGCCGGGGGTGCGGCGGCAGGGGCATCATCTCGGGGTTTGATGTCCTTGAAAAGCTCGGGATCTTCAAATGGAAACTCGATGTCATCCTCATGGATTTTCTTGGTGACGTTGTCTGCGGAGGATTCGCCACGCCACTCGCCCGCTCGCTGAGTGAGGAGGTTATTCTTGTCACCAACAACGACCGGCAATCTATCTTTACGGCAAATAATATCTGCAAAGCGAACAACTATTTCAGAACCATAGGAGGTCAATCGCGACTGCTCGGTCTGATCATCAACCGCGATGACGGAAGTGGTATTGCTGAAAAATACGCTGAAGCAGCAGGTATCACCGTGCTGATGAAGATGCCCTACAATGCTGATGCCCGCGACAAGGATGACAGCTTTGACTTTGCCGTCAGGCTGCCTGAACTGCGAATGAAGTTTCAGAGGCTTGCCAGTGATATTCTTGAAAACCGTATCACTCCCTGTGATGCTGTCGGTCTTGACTTTATGGGCTTTGTTCGGCTTTTTGGGGAGGTCAGCAATGACGCTCCTCTGGCTGCAACGGCTGAAGAGCTGTTCGGGCGGTCAAAGAGTCTTCCCATCGCTGAGAACAATAGCACTCTCGACAGTGATAACCTGAAGATGCAGCGCTGTATTGAAAAGCTTGGAGCTGAAGAGCAGGAGGTTTACCGGATGGTGGATCAGGAGAAGAGAGCTATCGGCGAGGTTGCTGCACTGACGGGTCGAGAAGAGTCAGCAGTTCGGGAACTGTTTGCAAACGCACGGAAGGAGCTGGCGAGGCTTTTTTTTGAAGGGTGAGGCTTGCTGGCCATGGTCAAGGCGCAAGAGAATCTCCAATTCCTATAGTCCTGCAGATCATCAGTGAGGTGGGAACTGACCTGAGCAAATGGCCCACAGAAAAGCATTGCACGGCTTGGTTGGGGCTGGCTCCCGGAACAAGCCAAAGCGGCAAGCGCAAGAGCAACGACAAAGGCAGTCGCAGCAAGGTCGGCAGGTATTTTTGCGTCATGGCCCGATCTACCGGCGCGCAGCAACGATATGGCGTTGGGCGGTTTTTACCGTCGTTGGGCGGCACGACGTGGGGGGTTGATTGCCAATATTGCTTTGGCTCGCAAGCTTGCGGCATTGTTTTGGCGAGTCATGCTCAAAGGGACGGAGTTTGTCGAGGAAGGACTGGCCGCTTATGAAGCCAAGTGCCTCGATGGCAAGAAAAGAAGCCTTCGCAGGTTAGCCAAAGAGCTTGGTCAAACCGTTTCGCCTATACCTGTAACAGTTTGAAATAAATTGAATTACTATACTTGTTCATGGAAAGAAAAAGCGCTACAGCTTCTCCCACTCAAACTTGCTGACGTTTCTCTGCTTCGGGTCAAAAACAATGCCAATCAAATACCGTTCACCTGCATACTTCTCGTAATACTTCATCCTCTTGATCTGCTCAAGTGGCTCCCCATCGGTCACCTTGAATTCAAAGAGAAAGGTTCTCCCACCAACCTTTATGGTC
>CAIOLC010000007.1 GCA_903859055.1 uncultured Chlorobiaceae bacterium
ATGGCGGTATTCCCGGAGCTGAAGTTGAAGCTCTTGCTGAGTACTGGAAAAGCTACGCCGGTATTCGTGAACAACTTTTTGTGCCGGTGAAGAACCGTTGACCACTTGGGGGGAAGGCGGTTGACGTTTTTTGGGTAGATGTGTTTTGTTGGGCTGAACTTGTTTGTTATACTGCAAAAGGTCGTTTTTGGCTCAAGGGCTGTGCAGGTTTAGGGGTAAAATGAGTAATTGCAGTTTCGCGTCATCCATTGTCGTGGAACAATGCTGGCTGATTTTGCTTCTGAGTTGCTGCAAGAGTATCTTATCGAATAAGTGAAGGTCATTATGAATTATTAACAGGAGTTATTATGCAAACCGTTATAGTGTCACCAAAACTCCAGGTTGTTATTCCTCGACACTTGACGGAATCCTTGCATCTTCATCCTGGCCAAAAATTACAGGTTGTTGAATATCAAGGCCGAATTGAGCTTATCCCGGATCGTGAAATATCTGATCTTCGTGGTTTTGTTAAAGGCATCAATACTGATTTTAAGAGAGACGAAGAGCGAGTATGAACATTGTAGATTCTTCGGGTTGGCTATCATTTTTTGCTGATGAGCCTTCCGCAAAACATTTCAAAGTTCCGCTATCTGATATCAGCTCGCTTATTGTTCCTGTTATTACTATTTACGAGGTGTCAAAGGTACTTTTACGTGAGTCTGGAGAAAATGAGGCGTTGCAGGCTGTTTCGGCAATGCAAGACAAGTCCGCCTCGTTAAACATGTAATACCGAATTCGTTCATCCTCGGCCTTCGGCAACGCCAGAAGGCTTTCTCGTTCGGCAGTGGAAAAAAGAGATCGACGAGGCATGGAATAATAGTACGTCTAACATGAATTGGAAAATGCTGTTGCAGAAACGGACGTTTCCGCAACGATTATTGATCAACCAGAAATAAAGGCATTGCGCATTGCATAAAGTTATTGCTAAATTATAATCACTAGCAATAACTTTATGCAATAGGAAGGTAGAGATGCTTATCGGTTATGCGCGTGTTTCCACCAAGGATCAGGACACCAAAGCACAAATTGCCGCGCTGGAATTTGGCGGATGTGAATTGATCTTTCAAGAGAAAGCTTCCGGGGGCCGATGGGACAGGCCAGAATTGCATCGGCTGTTAGAGCAACTGCGCAAGGACGATGTGGTGGTTGTCTGGAAACTTGACCGTTTATCATGCTCTCTGAAAGATGTGTTGACTTTTATGGAGAAGATTAATCAAGCAGGAGCTGGGTTTCGTAGTCTGACGGAAGTAATTGACACTACTTCGCCCGGTGGCCGCATGATGATGCAAATCGTAGGGACATTTGCGGAGTTCGAGCGGGCAATGCTTCGAGAGCGCACGCGCAACGGTTTGGATGCCGCACGCAAACAAGGGCGTGTTGGAGGTCGCCGACCAAAGCTCACATCACAGCAACAGAAAGAGATCATCCATTTTGTTACGTCTGGACAAAAAACCGCAGCGGATGCAGCCAGGCTTTTTAATGTTCATCCGGCAACGGTGTCAAGACTCATGAAGTTTACCAAAACGGCTTAGCGCCCTATTTTTTCC
>CAIOLC010000008.1 GCA_903859055.1 uncultured Chlorobiaceae bacterium
GAGCTTATACCCGGGAACGCCGAGCTCCAGCTCGGCATTATATACTCCCTTTGCCGAGCTGGAGCTCGGCGTTCCCAGAAAGCTTGTGCTCGGAAAAATAGTTATAATTACAACTTGCATTCTCTTGAAAATCAGGGATAAATATATGGTAACGTATTTTATTTTATAAATATATTTCTTTCATCGTTATATTTCTCCCGGGAAATCAGGTAACAAGGTTGGTCTCGATGTCGCCATTGAGGCACTTCGCGAGACCTGGCGATCGCGCAAAGCTACCATGGATGAGCTGGTTGAAGCCGCCTGCGTTGACAGAGTGTCGAAAATCATGCGCCCCTATCTGGAGGCGACAGTGTGAACCAGAAAAACATTGCCCATTCAATCTTTCAGCGCTTGCTGAACCGCGCTAAAGCCAATAAGGAGGACTTCAATCTTCTGCTTTCGCGTTACGGCATGGAGCGGTTTTTCGCATGATCATCAGTGTGCTCAAAGAGTTATCGAGAAGTGGGTCGAAACCGCTCATTCACTCGGCAGGCGCGAGATCAACGGAGCGGTTGATGTATGCGTGACCTGTAGCTTTCAGCGTGGTAAGGTTTGGTCGAAGCAGCTTACAAAAACGTTGTCTGCCGCCTCACCCCACGATTTCCACTGCGTGTTGCAACTCCCACATTCTTCGATAAAGCCCATTCCCGGCCATCAACTCCCCATGCACACCTTGCTCCACAATTCTGCCTTTCTCAAGCACAAGAATCCGGTCATATTGCTCCATGCCCTTGAGCCGGTGGGTAATCGTTATCAATGTTTTCCCCGCACTGATGGCGTTCAGGGTCTGGGTCACCTCTCTCTCCGTCACGCCGTCGAGGTTGGCGGTTGCTTCATCAAGAATCATGATCGGTGCACTTTGCAGCAGAACGCGGGCTATGGCGATGCGCTGACGCTCTCCTCCGCTGAGTTTCATGCCATGCTGGCCACACCATTCGTCGAGTTTTGAGGTGAAGTGGCTGAGCCCGGCGGCGGTAAGCACTTTTTGGAGATCCTCGTCGGTGGCCTCCGGGGCAGCAAGGGCCAGGTTTTCGCGGATGGTTTCGGCGAAGAGGTAGGTTTTTTGCGAGACGAGGGCAATGTTGCGTCGCAGCTCTTCGGGATCAAAAAGGTTGATGTTGTTCCCGCCAATGGAGATACCTCCTTCGCTGCTGTTCCAGAAGCGCATGAAGAGTGAGGTGATGGTCGATTTGCCTGCGCCGCTCGGGCCGACGATAGCGATGTGCTCACCCGGAAGAACGGTGAAGGTGAGGCGGTCGAGCGCTTTTGTGGCGCTGCCGGGGTAGGTGAAACTGAGTTTCTCGATCTTGATGGTATGCTCTGCCGGAAAGGGGAGGGGAGAGGCCGGGGCGACGGTCTCCGGCTTGGCATCAAGGATTTCAAAGAGGCGCTCTCCGGCGTGCTGATCGGCTTCGAGGTGCTTCAGGGTCGAGGGAAGCGGTAGAAAAGGCTCGAACGAAGCCATGACGGCGAGGGTGATGACGGTGAGTGAAATGCCGTTGACCGTGCCGGTGGCAAGAGAGGGAATGAGCGCCCAGAGAATGGCAATGAGGGCACCGTTCATGAGGAGGCCGGTGAGCGATTCGTGCAACCCTTCAATGATGGCGTTCTTTCTCTGGAGCTGGAGCTTGCCGGTTTCAGCGCTCTGCATGGCGGTGAGGTGTGCCGGTAGTTTTCCGTAAAGTTGCAGCTCTCCGATGCCCTGGAAAAGGTCGAGTGCCAGCACCTGCTGCTCTGCCTTGTGCTTCATGATGCCGACAGAGAGACCACGACTTAACTGTTTGGTGAGGAGCGGCACACCAATGCCTGCGAGGGTGTGGAAAAAGAGGATGAGCAGTGCCGCCTGCAGGGAGTAGGCCCCGAGAAGAAACCACATCAGCGCAGCAACAAGCAGCGCGGTAAGCGGTGGACCGAGCACTCTGGTGTAGATGTTTTCGAGGCTCTGGATGTCGTCAACAACCCGTTGCAGCAGGTCGCCGCTCTTGAAGTGCATGAGGCGCGCCGGTGCGAGGGGCTCAATGGCATCGTAAAACCAGAGGCGCAGTTTGGCGAGAATCCTGAAGGTGATGTTGTGGGAGATGAGCCGTTCGGCGTATCGGAAGACTCCCCGGGCAAGGCCGAAAAAGCGCACGCCGACGATACCGAGTTGCAGCGTCACCATTGGTGGCTGCATAGCTGCCTTGGCGATAATGTAGGCGGAGGTCATCAGGAGTCCGATGCCGCTGCCGGTGGTGGCAAAGCCGATGAGTGCGGCAAGGGCCATCCACCAGAAGTATGGCTTGACCAGTGCAATGAGGCGAAAAAATGTTTTCATGATTGGCTCTCCTGTTGCAGCAGCAGGCTGTCGTGGTAAAAGCCCTCGTTGGCGATCAGCTCCTCGTGGGTGCCGCACTGGGTGATTTTCCCGTGGCTGACGACGATAATTTGTTCGGCGGATCGTATGGTTTCGAGCCGGTGGGCGATGATGACGGTGGTTCTCCCTCTCATCAGCTCCTGAATAGAGCTGCGCAGAGCCGCTTCGAGTTCAGGGTCGGTGTGCGAGGTGGGTTCATCGAGCACCAGCAGCGGGGCGTTTTTCAGGAAGGCACGGGCAAGTGCCACCCGTTGTGCCTCTCCTCCGCTCAGCCGTGCCCCCTCTTCGCCGATCATGGTCTCGAGTCCGTCGGGCAACGTACTGACAAAGGCGGTGAGGCCTGTCTTTTTAAGTGCAAGTTCCATCTCCTCTGCTGAAGCATGTGGCTTTGCGAGGAGGATATTTTCTCTCAGTGTGGCGTTGAAGAGGTAGGGGTGCTGCGGAACCCAGGAAATCTGCTTGTGCCATGCCTCCAGCGGGATGTCGTGAATCGGGTTGCTGTCGATGGTGATGCCTCCCGCACCCGGCTCCTGAAAGCGGAGGAGCAGGTTGATCAGGGTGCTCTTACCTGCACCGCTCGGGCCAATGATGGCTGTAGTTTTTCCGGCGGGAATGGTGGCATTGATCCCCTCAAGCACTGGTTTTGAGCCTCCGGGATAGGTATAGCTCACATCACTGAAGAGAATAGGCCGCTTTCCTGCGCTCTCCTGCACCGCAAAGGCAGGTTTCCGCACGGAAGCTGGCAGACTCTGGTCAAGAATGGTAAAGATCTCCTTTGAGGCACTAACCCCCTCCATTCCTGCATGAAATTTGGTGCCAAGCTGGCGCAGCGGGAGATAGAAGTCGGGGGTGAGTATCAACACAAAGAGGGCGTGCTGAAAGGTGAGCTGACCAGCCATAAGCCGGAGTCCGATACCGACGGCAATGATGGCGGTGCCGATGGTGCCCACCAGTTCAAGCGTCAGGGAGGAGAGAAAAGCCACTTTCAGCACCCGCATGGTGGCGTGGCGGAAAGTTTCTCCCGACTCTTCAATGGCATCATGCTGCCGCTTGCTCTGCGCAAAGAGTTTCAGGGTTGGCAGTCCTTGCAGCACATCAAGAAAAAAGCCGCTCATCCGGCTCATGGTTTTCCACTGCTTTTCAGTCATGGCACTGGCCGACTTCCCGATCAGGATCATGAAAAGTGGGATAAGTGGCGCGGTACCGAGCAAAATGCCGCCGGAGATCGGGTCACGCGGCAGGATGGTGCCAGCGATCAGGAGGGGCGTGAAGAGGGAAAAAAAGATCTGCGGAATGTACTGGCTGTAGTAGGCATCGAGCGCTTCAACCCCTTTCAGGAGGGTGGTGCTGAGCCGTCCGCTCTGCACCGACTTGGCATAGATCGGCCCGAGAGCGCCGACCGTGCTGGTGAGCCGGGTGAACACTTTCTTTCGGATGATCAGTGTGCCTCGGTTCGCCTCGGTATGGGAGTACCAGTTGAAGGCCATCCGCAGGGTGCTGAAGAGCGCAAAGAGGCCAAGCGGCAGGAGGAGCCTCTCAACGCCGCTCCTCTGGATAAAGGCGCTGTCGATCACCTGGCTGAGGTAGTAGGCCTGGGCAATCAGCATTCCCGCAGCAAGAATTCCCGATATAATCGAAACGATAAATGGCGTTCGTTCTTCTTTGAGCAACTGAAAGAGGCGCCGGTCAATATTCATGGTTCATGCTTTGTTCGTTGTTCTGGAAAAAACCGTAGCAGTGTACATAATAAATGGGTTTGATGCAATTGGCGCGGCTTGTATGGATGGGAATGGTTCTTCGGTTCAATGAGTTCCCTGCTGTGTCCGGGGGTTGTGGATGAAAAGCGGTAACAGTATCGTATCAGTCGCGCTTGATCGTAAGTTGTCTCTCTCCCTCTGCGTCATTATTCTTTCCCTCAATGGTTGATGGCAGGGTAACTCCTGCTGCGGCAAGTAACTTCCCTGCCACTCCTGTCGATTGAGGAATTTTCTGGCAGCTTGCCTCCCCGATGGTGACAATCGTGCTGCGTATTGCACCAAGTTCATCGATTCCTTGCTGCACAGTGCAGTCACACTCTTTCCAGAGTTCTGATAACAATCGCTCGATGTTACAGGCAAGCATGATCACCAGCTCCTGGCCACCAATGCCAGCTTCGACCGGCCCAATTTCAGGGTGACTTTCTCTGAACGTCTGGAAAACATGCTCCGGTTTATCCTGCGGCATTGTGATCACATCCTCCAGCACTAATTCCTGACGAGCGTTTGCCGAATTTTGTTTGAATAGCTGCCTCTCAAGTCGCTCCTGATGCTCCGTCAGCCATACCAGATTAGTGGAGAGATCATCCGCGCTAAAACTCTCTAATTCAAGCACCTCACAGGCGCCATAACTTGCTGCCATCCTGACGGCCTCCGGGTGTGAACCATCTCCGATCAGTCGAGCCATAACCTGCCACAATGCGAGCTTCCCTTCTCGGCTGCTGCCAAGCGCCTTGCTGATACCAAGCCTCTCGGCAAGCGCTTTTAGGGCAAACACCACACCAAGACGAGGTCCATCGTGGAGTTCAACCTCCTCAATATTCAGCAGGGCTGCCAGGTTTTTTTTGTGTTTCAGGGCAAGTTTCATGGCGGCAACCTCTTCCTCTGAACATTTGGAGATTTTGCCCAGAGTGCGATTTTTTACCTTGCCATCTTCGCGATAGGATTCGCGAAACAGGTACCGATAGTAGGTTTTGCCGTTGATGGTGGTTTTGCTGGTGTCGATATACATGGTGACTTTATCAAGGTTTTATTCAGAATCATCAGCGCAGAGCAATTTTTTTGCAGGATCCAAGCAGAGAAACGGTTCCCGGATCGCCCCGTTTCACGCTGTCCACCCCTCGCGGTCTGCTGCTTCATTCAGAAACTTCATAATTCCCATCTCATGCGGATCGTTGTTGAGCAGCGCAGATTGTCGTCTGCACTCCTCGACAAACCCCTCGCGCCGTGTATCTGGCACCCAAATGTGCACAGGACGCATCCCTTCATGGAGCAACTTTGTCCTGTTCTTCTCGACTCTCTCGCATATTTTTCGCATGATGGTTCTGTTTTCCGCTTTTACTGTAACGTATTCTGAAATTGTGTTATCTCCAATAAAATTATACTTTGTTTTCAAGGAAAAATGCTGTTTTGGAATGAACCACTGACCCTGATGCTCAAAAAAATCCGGACAAGAATCACCGACCGTAACCTATGGCCCCGCAACTGGTGGTATTCTGGGCCCAAAAAGGATGACCGTCATGCTGATGTGGTCAAGATGCTGCATGAGAGCCATTCAAAAGCGATCAATAAAACAATGCTCTCGATTCTTGCGGTTGGGTTGTATTGTTTGCTGGCGGTTATCAGTGCCTCCGACAAATCACTGATCGTTTCAAGCAGTTCCATTCAGACTCCGTTGGTTGGCACCTCAATCTCTTTTGTGGCATTTCTGAGAGTCGCGCCCATTCTTCTTGTTCTTCTGACAGTCTATCTTCACATCTTGTATGGTGAATGGCTGCGGCTTGAAAATAAGCGTATGGAGCTGAACATACCTCTGGCTACAACTGGTGAACCAACCATAGAGAGTTTGCCAACTATTTTCAGTATCACTGACCGTCGTCTGCCCCGTTTTGTCACCACCTTTATCTTTTACTGGTTTGTGCCGTTGATTTTGTGCATCATGGCCAATAAGACGTTTGCTCTCAAAGAGTTGATTCTTCAGACGTTCTATTTTGCCTCTGTCGTGATGCTCTCCCTTCTTTTTTTGCAAATCAATCGTTGTCCAAAAGAGCAACGGCGTTGGCGGAATACTCCGCGCTGGTTCTTATGCGCTCTGCTTGTTGCGTTTATGGGATATTTCCCCTCTCATGCTGACAAATTCCGCAGGCCATTGAATCTTCAACGGGAGGATCTGCATGATGCATGGCTGCAAGGGTTGGACTTTACCGGTGCCGATATGAGTAACGCCAATCTGAAGGGAGCGAATCTTCGGATGGCCCAGCTTTCAGGAGCTTCCCTGATCGGAGCCAATCTTCAGGGAACAAACCTCAGAGGAGCCAGTCTCAAGAAGGCTCAGCTTAATGAGGCTAATTTTCAGGGAGCCAATCTTGGGGGGGGCTGATCTTGCAAAAGCTGACCTTTTTTCTGCCAATTTCAGGGAGGTAAAGGAGATGGAACCCTATCGAATTAATACTGCTGAAAATTGGAATCGCGCTTTTTACAGTAATGAGTTCATTTCGATCTTTAAACTTTCTCCAACCCATAATGAAGACCTCGAAAAAATTGGTAATTATTATGGTGGTGGGAAAATAGCTTATATCTTCCAGCCAGGTGAAAAGGGTTATGTTGAGGGGGAACGGCATGGCCTGATTGCCGCTGAAGCTGATTTGCCTGGAGGTGACAAATATACCTGGGAGGCTGCGAAGAAAGCATGTGACGATCTGGATGAAAACGGTTACAGCGACTGGTATTTACCAAGTAAAGAGGAGTTGCATCAGCTCTATCTCAACAGAAGTGCTGTTGGCGGTTTTTCCGACGACGGCTACTGGAGTTCTACGGAGGGCAGTGCGAGTGGCGCATGGGGGCAGGGCTTCTTCGGTGGCGACCAGTACGACGGCGGTAAGAGTTTCGGGTGGTGTGTTCGGGCGGTGCGGGCTTTTTAACTATTTATCTATTCAACAATTAAGGGGGTACCGGGGGCA
>CAIOLC010000009.1 GCA_903859055.1 uncultured Chlorobiaceae bacterium
GCAGTCAGAATTAACCCGCTACCTTTCGGATAACTGGGTGCCTGTTATCGAAAAAGATGTTGATGGGCCGAACTCGCTTCCGCTTAAAATTGACAGTGAGCAACCTAATCTTGGCAAGTATTCTGCCTGCCGCCGGGTTGCCCGTGCCATCTACATGGGCTCGGCACCGACAACGGCTGCTGCTCACAAGGGAATCGAAGACCGGCAGGTGAAGCTTGGCTGCGTAATGCCCGGCGAATCACCGGCAATTTTTGGTGATGCCCTGCGTCGTATGGCAAGTGCCGCAACCTACCTCTATCAGGATGGCTCCCACTACTGGTATTCGACCCAGCCAACCGTGACCAAACTGGCCGAAGATCGTGCCGAACAGTTGAAGCGCGAGCCCGACAAGGTGGCTGCCGAACTCGAAAAACGGTTGCGCAAGGAGCTCGCCACTACCGGCGATTTTAACCGCATCCACCCAATGCCGCAAAGTGGTGCCGACGTGCCGGACGATCTGGAAACACGGTTGGTCGTGTTGGGTCTTGCACATCCTTACAGCCGGGAAACCGGCAATGCTGCCGATCTGGCCGCAAGGGCAATTCTGGAGAACCGGGGCAATGCACCACGACTCTATCGCAATACGCTGCTCTTTCTTGCAGCCGATAAAACCCGATTGCAGGATCTTGATGAAGCCGCCCGGAAATACCTTGCCTGGCACTCAATTCTTGATGAGCAGAAAAATCTCAACCTCTCACCCTATCAGGTAACACAGGCTGAAAACCAGAAGAGCAGCGCAGAGAGTGCCGTAACTGCCCGCTTGCCCGAAACCTGGCAGTGGCTGCTGGTGCCGGTACAAAGCTCCCCGCAAGCACCCATAACCTGGGAAGCTCTGCGCCTCACTGGCAGCGACCCGCTGGCCGTACGTGCCAGCAAGAAGCTTCGTACTGATGAACTCTTCCTCACCAGTTTTGCGCCGACGCGCTTGCGGATGGAGCTCGACCGTATACCACTCTGGCGCGGTGACCATGTGGCGGTAAAACAGCTTGTGGTGGATTTTGCACGTTACCTCTACCTGCCTCGACTCAAGAATCCGACGGTACTGTTGAGCGCAATCAGTGCAGGCATGAGCTTGCTCACCTGGTCGCAGGATAGCTTTGGTTTTGCCGACAGCTTTGACGAAGCCGCAGGTCGTTACAGGGGCTTGCGCAACGGTACTGTAGCTTTCCTTACCGATCCCCACTCGCCTGAGCTTGTTGTGAAACCTGATATTGCCAGCAGGCAGATTGAAGCAGAGCGTGCAGAAATATCAGTGCACCCTCTATTACCAAAGGATGGAGAGAGCGGCGACAGCAGGGGCGGGACGGTGCAACAGGGCAACGGCCATACGTTAGAGGTACAGCCAATGGTTGCAACGAAGCCCAAACGGTTTCACGGAACCGCCACCCTCGATGCCACCCGTGTTGGCCGTGATGCCAGCAAAATTGCCGAGGAGGTCATCGCCCATCTTGCAGGTATCGTTGGTGCACGAGTCAATGTCACCATAGAAATCGAAGCCGAATTACCCGATGGAGCCCCGGATAACGTCGTTCGAACCGTAACCGAGAACAGCAGAACGCTGAAGTTTACCAGCCAGGGGTTTGAAAAAGAGTAGGGGTGCAGTCATGGCGAATTGTAAACTCTGATCAAATCTCTCAAGGATCCCGACTTTAGCACAGAGAATACCTGTAACGGCTCAAACTAAAAACTATGGTAGTGGAACGAGGAATGGAGCGGACACAAGGCAGCAGCAGGCCCAAGTTGTCAGGGCTCTCTGCTGTGAATAAGAGTCGTCTTCTTGTTATCTTTACAAAAAATCCGGTAAAAGGAGAGGTTAAAACACGCCTTGCGCGGAGTGTTGGAGAGCAAAAAGCCCTTGAGGTTTACGAAACGCTCAGAGAGCATACTGCCAGGGTAACTGAGGTGGTCGATGCAGGACGGTTGGTTTATTATTCCCGCTTCGTCCCTTTTTCCGACCTTTTCCGTACTGAAAAATTTATACCAAGGCTCCAGAAGGGAGATGATCTGGGAGAACGCATGTTTCATGCAATAAAGGAGGGGTTTGAAGCTGGTTTTGCTCATGTTGTGCTCATCGGAACGGACTGTTACGAGCTGAGCTATACAATCCTCAACGAGGCATTCTCTGCCCTTGAGCGACATGATGCGGTCATCGGGCCTGCCACCGACGGGGGTTTTTACCTTATCGGGTTGAACCGGGTTCTGCCGGAACTCTTTCTTGACCGGCAATGGAGCACTCCTGAAGTTTTCAGGGAAACCGCGACAAGACTCCAGCGATTTGCCATAGAGTACGAACTGCTAACGGAACTCTCGGATATTGATACCTTTGAAGACCTTAAAAAGAGCACATTATGGCCACTCCAACCATAAGCATCATCATGCCGACCTGTAACGAGGAGGCCATCATTGCTGGATCGCTGCACAACCTCCTTGCCATAACGGACAAGTCGGAGGGAATTGAGATCATTGTCAGTGATGCCAGCAGCGATGCTACACCCGATATCCTCTCCAGCTTTCCGGTAACCCTCTGCCACAGTGCTCAAGGACGTGCCATACAGATGAACTGCGGTGCCCGTCTGGCAGGAGGCGATATCCTCTATTTTCTCCATGCCGATACCTTACCACCAGAAACCTTTGTCGACGACATTCGTTCGGCTGCGACTGCAGGAAAAAAAGCTGGCTGTTTCAGGATGAGTTTTGATAACAACCATCCATTCATGACCCTGTTTGGATGGTTCACCCAGTTTCCGTTCCTGATCTGTCGAGGAGGAGATCAGTCTCTTTTTATCGACAAAGGGCTCTTTCTGCGCATTGGCGGCTTTGACGAAACTATGCTCATCATGGAAGATTACGATATCATCACCCGTATTGACCGGCTTGAACAGTTCCATATCCTTGAAACTGCGGTAACCACCTCCGCCAGAAAGTATCTTCGCAACGGCATTATGCCTCTCCAGATGAGCTTCGGAACGATTCATCTTATGTATGCGCTCGGATTTGACCAGGCTGCCATGATCCGTTACTACAGGGAAAATATATATTGAGTGATGTCAGGAGAGCCCGAGTAATTTGCCGTTCAGCAGGGTAATCGATCATGACCGTGGGGAGCCCTCCTGTGACGACCACAATGCCGAGGGGATAGCTCATCCTGTCCAGAGATTAAAAAAAATAACAAAAGAAAAATATTTTTTGAAAGGAAATCATCTTCAGTGCGTACTAATAAGGGAGAAGTGAATTACTTCGGTTTCAATTAGAAGGTTTCAATTAAAAATAAAAGTTAAATAAGTTATGAAAAAGAATCTTGTTGCTGGCCTCGTTTTCGCTTTTGCGGTCTCTTTGAGTGGTGTCTCTTTCGCTGCAGATGCAGCAGCTCCTAAGGCTGAAGTAAAGGCTGAAGCAAAAGCTGAAGTAAAGACAGAAAAGAAGGCTGCAAAAAAGAAAGTTGTAAAGAAAGCAGTAAAAGCAAAAAAAGACGAAGCAAAGAAAGACGAAGCAGCAAAGTAAGCTTCTCAAGTTGATGCCGTGAAGTGAGCGGTTATTTGTTTCATGTCAGAAAAGCCCTTTTTATAAGGGCTTTTCTGTTTTTTTCTACATTACCTGTAATTAAACTGTGCTAACCTGAATTGGAGAAGTTGCTATGTTTGGATTGGGTGGTCAAGAGTTACTGCTGATTCTTTTTATTGTTCTTCTCTTTTTTGGCCCGTCAAAACTTCCTGAACTTGCCAGGGGCTTGGGGAAGGGGATGCGGGAGTTCAAGAAAGCTCAGGCAGATCTTGAGCATGAATTCAACAAGGTTGCCGACAGCACAGATGTTGAAGAGAAGTCTGTTCCTCCAAAAGCTTCAAATGATTTGACAGGCAGTTCAGAGAGTAAAAAATCATGAGAAGAGGTAACCGACGGTCGCTTCTCTTAAGCCTGGTGTCAAGCAGATTTCGGAGATCAACGTAATAATTTGTTCTCTGTCCAACAATAAAGCCCCTCCTTGCGAAGGGGCCTGAAAAAAGGTTAACCTTTAACTTCTTTCAATGGGTTAATCTTTGTTGGAAGTTAAAGTTATCTTTGTCCCTTGTCACCCTCATGGCCGCGGTCATTATCCTTGCGGTCATTATCCTTGCGGTCATTGTCCTTGCGGTCATTATCCTTGCGGTCATTGTCCTTGCGGTCACGATCCTTGCGGTCATTGTCCTTGCGGTCACGATCCTTGCGCTCATTCTCCTTGCGGTCGCGGTCCTTGCGCTCATTCTCCTTGCGGTCGTGATCCTTGCGATCATCATCTTTGCGATCACGCCTCTCCTCACCTTTCGGTGATTCTTTCTTCTCCTGACCACCAACTGCAGAGGAGGCACCACCAAACATTCCCACCATTGCAAGGGAAATTACCAAACCGGCTACAAAATGCTTTTTCATTATTATTTTGTTTAGGTGAAGAAAACGGGAGCAAATTCTGTTTCTTACTCCAGTTCTAATGAACAAAGGTGTTTATTCTTTAGTTCCTGATTGTGATAAATATTTTCAATACCGGAATGTTGGACGTATAATTGTGGGTTGAATTTGATCAACGGGAAGCGTAGCTTCTTTTTATTGTACTGATCGGAGGATGTTGTTAACCTGTCAATGCTGATGATGAAATGTGTAAATAAGTGCAATACCAGAGAGCTTCCCTTGAGTAGCAACATGCTTGGTAGTCTGGAGCAGCAGAAAACAAAAACTCCTGTTCAGGCGGGAAGGATCTTTTTTCTTTTACAGTTACTCCTTTTGAGTATTGGATTGCCAATTGGAACTATGGCAGAGGAGAGACTTCAAAATGTGCTGCCAGCCCTTCATGATGCTCCGCTTTCCGTTACTGTGAAGCAGTCTGAAGCTGTTACAGGAAAGTCTGAGACGGATCCAGTGGTTGAATTGCCGAAGATTACGGTACAGGAGGGGTTGGGTTTTCGTTACTCATTCGCTGAACGACTTGGTGAAAAGCTTCTGGTTAAGCCCACAGTTTTTGCTGCCACAATGGAGGATGGTAGTCCGCTTCTCTCCTGGTTGGTGCTTGATGCGGTTGCCGGAACTCTTTCTGGCAGGCCGGTGTATGATGATGCGAGCATCTGCAGAGTGAAAGTGACTGCTACGGATCGAACAGGAAAAAGCCGAAGTGCACTCTGTACAGTTGAGATTGTCAGCTCTGCATTTACTCTGCAAACCTTTCTTGGGAAGGTTATTGAAAAGAACAACGACATTCAGGGGCAGAAACTTGAATGGCAGGCAAGCGAAAAACTGGTCAGTTCTGCCCGGGGTGTCTTTGAGCCTGCATTCAGGGTATCGGTGACCAGAGAGGCAAACCGTTTCCAGAATACTGCCGATGAGTATGTAGAACAGTTCCCCATATCTGAATATTCGGAGATCAATAATCTGTGGAATGTCTCTCTCGAAGGTCTTACCTCGTATGGAGGGAGCTACAGGGTTGGTTATGAGATGAAGAAACTTCAGAATAGTATTCAGGAGGAGGCATATCTTGTTTCCAATTATATCGGTGGTCAAGAGTATGTTACTTTTGTGGGGGTAGATTTGACCCAGCCCCTCTTGAAGGGCGCAGGATCTCAGGTGGCCAACACAAAAATTCTTATTGCACAGGCGAATGCAGATATTGCCTATGAAGAGTACCGGAAGAGCGTCGTCGAGACTGTTGCGCGTTCAATTCGGATCTACTGGGATTGTTATGGGGCACAGGAGAAACTGAAGATGATGAGACGTTCTTTGGCAATCGCTGATGATATGCTCAAAGAGAATCGTTCACAATATGATGCAGGTCAAACCGATCACACGGTTGTTCTGGATGCTGAGGTTGGAGTCCAGTTGCGCCGTGCCAGGGTCGCTGCTGCGGAACAGACGGAACTGACAGCAAAAAGAGATCTCCTGTCACTTTTTGGAGTTTATAATGCTGTGCTTAACCCGATCTTTATAAGAGTAACCGATCTTCCAAAATGCCTTCCTGTTTCTGCTGATTATGAAAAGAGTCTTATCCACGCATACGAAACATATCCACAATATCGCAGCGCCCTGACGGCTGTGGAGCGCGAAGGGGTAAAGGTTGCCAACGCAGATAATCAGCGTCTTCCACAGCTTGATTTTAAAGGTCGCTATGGGTTTAATGGTCTTGATAATGCCTCATCATCTTCGATGAGCAAAGCTATAAAAGGAGAATATCCCTCATGGAGTGTTGGGCTTGAGTTCAGTGTGCCGTTGTTTGGAGATGTCAAAAATCGTGATGAGTACCATGCGGCAAGGTTGAGGAAACTGAAGGGGGTCAAGCATTTGGATGATGAGCGTGTTTTACTGATCAATGAGATGGAAATTTCAGCCAGTATGATAAGCAAGGGTTTTGCCCAGGTGCAGCATTACGAAAAGGCGGTCGCATTGACTGATCTGCTTTTTAAAGAGGAGATGGATCGTTTTCGCAGCGGAAAAAGTGATATTCGCAGGATGCTCGAAAGGGAAGAGGATGCTCTTAGAGTTCGTGAAAGTTTGCTTGACAGTCGTATTGCGTATCAGTATGCACAGGCAAAACTCTATACCCTTGAAGGAAGCCTGCTGCAACATTATGGATTGTCTCCGCTTACAAAGAGTCTCGCTGATAAGCCCTGAACCCCGGTATAGTGGACTTCAGCTTTGCGAAGCGAGAGCATTCGCAAACTGCCAGCAAATAATCATTTACTATCCCTTTTTCCAACTCGGAGAAGGTTTGCAATCTTCAGGAAATTCTCCATCAACTTCCTGCCAACAAAACTGTATTCCTTTTCGAGTGCATCAAATTGCTCAAGAAGAGCAGGGTGATTCATCCGCCTCAGGTCGCTGTCGATCTGCAGCCATTCCAAAAACATTGAGCGTGTCATCTCAAAGTGGCATTGCAGTCCATAAGCCATCTCTCCGGCTTTTACTGCCTGGTTCTGGCAGAGGCTCCCGGAGGCGAGCAGTTGCGCGCCAGATGGGGGAAGTTGAACGGTTTCTCCGTGGAGCTGGAATACCGGCAAGGTGCCTCCAAGTTCTGCAAACAGTGCATCTGCTCTTCCGTCAGCCGTCAGTTCAATTTGGCAGGGGGTGCCATTGCTCTCTGTAAATCCTATCTCCTTCACCGGGCAGGGAATCACGGCTCCGCCAGCCGCTTTGATGAGCGTCTGCATCCCGAGGCAGATGCCAAGGTAGGGAATGCCCTCATCCAGCACTCTCCTGATTTGCCGAAGCTCAAGCTGCATTGCTGGAGTCTCATCGTTGGCGCTCTGCGGCCCCCCAAGTACCACAACAGCCTGGTATTGACGCGGGTCGGGGAAGGTGCCGCCCAGCGACAGATCTTCGATATGTAAAGAAATGCCGTGTTCACGGAGCAGGCCCTCAAGCAGGCCCGGGCCTTCGTGGGCGATGTTTTTGATGATGAGAAGTTGTTCAGGCATGGGGAATTATAGTTTTCTGAAGTGAATTTTCTTGACGCTCGATTCCTGCCGCCTCCTCCAACTCTCTCTTTAACTCCTCTTTTGAGGGGAGATAGAGCTGATATTTTGCGGCAAAAATATTTGAATCCTTTGGCAGCGTCAAATCAACCAGTGCGTCACTTTTGCGATGGCAGTCTCTATCGGTTCCCTGTAATATTGATTTCATGCACTGGTCGTGGGCTGTTATTTTTAATCCAGTCATAAAAATCAAGGTAAGTATCTTTATTATATATAATTGCAATTATGTAATGATGAGGTGGTGAACGCAAGGCTTTTTTTAACATGCGTAATTTGATGTGGTATAATTGTATATCCATAAAAACGATGACTGTTCCTGAAATTAACCAGGCTATTCAGCACTTGTCAAGGGAAGATTTTGGTAGTCTGATGCTGTAGATTGCTGAATATAACCACAATGAGTGGGAAAAACAGATAGAGTAAGATTATAACGCCTTAAAATTAAATCAGTTAATTAACGCTGCGCTTGCTGATATTGCCAATGGAGATGTCAAGAAACTCTAATGTATCAAACAACAAAAGAGTTCTGAAAGTTGTACTATCAATTACCTGAACAAATTCAGAGCATTGCGGATAATAATTTTCAGTTATTAAAGAGCGATCCAAGGCATCCCGATCTACAATTTAAAAAAGTTGGTGGCTTATATTCGGTGAGAATCGGGTTGAACTATCGAGCCTTGGCACTGGAAAAAGATGCTCTGATGTATTGGTTTTGGATAGGTTCTCATGGAAAGTATATGAGGATTCTCAATACCTGATTCGGTTTCCTCTACAACGAAAGGCTACTCGCAATTGAGCCCTTTGCGGCTATGTGATAAGCATATTTTCCTGATCTTTGGCTCGCCAGTTCTCCATCCTGTGTTTTTTGTCGCGGAAGATTGTAATCAATTACTATTTTCCATCATACAAACCGAACCACTATGAAAACAAAAACAACCATAAGAAATCTGCCGGCAGAGCAGCGGCGGGCGGTGACGGTGGAGGCGGTGATTGAGCTTGCCGCTGAGAAAAATCCCGCCTCCATCACCACTGCGGAGATAGCCGGGCGGATGCAGTTGACTCAGGGTGCCCTGTTCCGCCATTTTCCAACCAAAGACGCGCTTTGGCAGTCGGTGATGGAGTGGGTTACGGCTCAATTGCTCGGCAGGATTGACAAGGTGATTGCCACAACCGAGTCGCCGCTGGAGGCACTTGAGCTGATGTTTGCAGCGCACATCGATTTTGTGGTGAAGCATCCCGGAGCGCCACGCATGATGTTTGCTGAACTTCAGCGACCCGATCCCACAGCAGCCAAAGCAATTGCTCAAACCATGCTTTGCAATTACAGTGACCGTGTTGGCAAACTCCTCGTAAAAGGGATGAAGGAGGGAATAATCGATCCAGCTCTTGATGTGGCAGCCGCTTCGGTGATGTTTATCGGGATGGTACAGGGGCTGGTGATGCAGTCCATGATAGCCGGTGATATTGCTGTGATGCTTGGCAATGCTAAACCGCTCTTTGCGCTTTACGCCAGGGGCATAAAAAAATGAACGATGAAATTCAAAGCCATCAATAAAAAAACGGTTCGGTTACTTGCGGTGCTGCTGCCCCTGCTGCTGCTCTTCTTCTACGTTGCGTTGCGCTCAGGCCCGCTTGCCTCGGTGCCGGTAACCGTTGCGATGGTTGAAAAGAGAGCGATCACTCCCGTGCTCTCTGGCATTGGCACCATTGAGGCGCGATATACCTTTCGAATCGGCTCTGTTACAGCGGGCAGGCTCAAGCGTCTCACGGTTGATGTGGGTGATATGGTCAAGGCTGGTCAGGTGGTTGGTGAAATCGATCCTGTCGATCTGGAAGAGCATCTTGGCGCTCAGCGTTCCGCCATCAAACGGGCGGAGGCCGGGGTGCTTTCGGCAGAAGCGCAGTTACGAGATGCCAAAGCTAAGCAGGCTTTTACCGCTTCGCAGGAAAAACGGTACGGGTTGCTGCTGCAAGCTCATGCTGTGAGTACTGAGCTGGTGGACGCGAAGCATCAGGAGGCGGAGGCTGCCAGCGCGGCTGCATCCGGGGCACAGGCTGGTGTCAATGCGGCGCGTCAGGGGCTGGCATCTGTCAATGCCGAGTATCAGGGCATGCTGAAGCAGCGGCACAATCTGCTGCTTGTAGTGCCAACTGATGGAGTGGTGACAAGCCGTGATGCTGAGGCGGGCAACACGGTCCTGGCGGGCCAGACCGTCATTGAGATGATTGATCCAAAAACGCTCTGGGTTGCTGTGCGGTTCGACCAATTGCAGAGTGCCGGACTGAAAGCGGCGCTTCCCGCAGAGGTGAGGCTCCGTTCGCAATCAGGGAGGAGTTTTGCTGCCTCAGTGCTGCGCGTGGAGCTGCTTGCTGATCGCGTCACCGAGGAGATTCTCGCAAAAGTTGTTTTCACGGTTCTTCCTGTGCCATTTCCGCCAGTTGGCGAATTGTGTGAGGTGAGCGTCCAGCTTCAGCCTCTGCAAGCGGTTCCCGTTGTTCCCAACGCCTGCGTGCACCGGGTTGACGGGCAGCTCGGCATCTGGGTGGTTGATGGCTCAGCCCTTCGTTTTGCGCCGGTTCGCATCGGTGCGACTGACCAGGCAGGAAACATTCAGGTGCTTGCAGGTCTGCAACCCGGCGAGCGCGTTGTGGTCTACAGCAAAAGCGCGTTACACGCCGGAAGTCGTATCACGATTATCAAGAAGAACGGTAAAGGAAGCCTCTTATGATCAGCCTTGCCGGACGGGATATACTGCATGGGTGGGTGCGCTTTCTCATGACCGGCTTCGGCCTCGGTCTTTTAATCGGGGTCACCTTGAGCATGGCCGGGATCTATCGTGGCATGGTTGATGATGCCAATGTGCTGATCGACAACAGCGGAGCCGATCTCTGGGTGGTGCAGCAGGGAACGCTCGGCCCTTATGCCGAACCATCAAGCCTCTATGAGGATAGTTATCGCAGCATCCTCGGCATGGCGGGAGTTGCCCGTGCGGCCAATGTCACCTATCTCACCATGCAGGTACGTCATGGAGGAGGCGATGTGCGGGCGATGGTTGTGGGCGTGGTGCCGGGCGGGCCGGGAGAGCCTGGGCAGCCGGGCTTTCTCGTCGCTGGTCGCCACCTGACGGGAGGCCACTATGAGGTTGTGGCGGATGTCAAAGCGGGATGTGCGCTGGGCGATACCGTGATTATTCGCCGCAACCGCTTCCGGGTTGTCGGGTTGACGCGGCGCATGGTCTCCTCTGGTGGCGATCCGATGCTCTTTATTCCGCTGAAAGATGCCCAGGAGGCGCAGTTCCTCAAGGATAACGATATGCTGCTCCAACAGCGGCGGCGCACGGCGCAAAATCCACTCTTTAACCGACCCGGTGTGCCAGGGCTGCTTGATGCCATTATTGCGTCACAAACCACCAGTGTGTATGTCAATGCCGTACTCGTGCAACTGAAACCCGGATACGCTCCAGAAGCAGTGGGGAAGGATATTCAGCGCTGGCAGCGGCTTCAAGTCTATACCCGTTCACAGATGCGAACGATTCTTGTCGACAAGCTGATTGCAACATCGGCCAAACAGATCGGCATGTTTCTCGTCATTCTCTCCATTGTCAGTGCGGCAATTGTCGCTTTCATCATCTACACCATGACGATGGCAAAGATCAGGGAGATTGCGGTGCTGAAGCTGATTGGAACCAGAAACCGTGTGATTGCCAGTATGATTCTTCAACAGGCGATTGGCCTTGGAGCAATTGGCTTTGTGGTTGGAAAGATTGCCGCAACGCTCTGGTCGCCATTTTTCCCAAGATATGTGCTGCTTGAACCCGGCGATGCCATTCGTGGCTTTATCATCGTCATGGTGATTTCGGTTCTTGCCAGTATTCTTGCCATTACAGCAGCGCTCAAGGTTGATCCTGCTGAAGCCATAGGAGGCTGAGATGTTGGGCAATGGCATTGTGATTGAGGGGTTACAGAAGCGGTATGGCAGTGGTGATACCCTTGTGGACGCGCTGAAGGGGGTTGATATGCAGGTTGCTCCGGCGGAGGTTGTCGGGCTTGTCGGACCCTCAGGCTCAGGGAAAAGCACACTCCTGAAATGCCTTGGTGCCGTTATTGAACCATCCGCAGGACGAATGAGACTGGGGGAGAAGATTATCTACGATGGCGGCTGGAAAATCAGGGATCTCCGGGCACTCCGGCGCGATAACATCGGCTTCGTCTTTCAGGCACCCTACCTGATTCCCTTTCTCGATGTGCTGGATAATGTGGCGCTGTTGCCGATGCTGGCCGGTGAGCGAAACGGCGTTGCTCGAAAACGGGCGATGGAGCTGCTGGAGGCACTTGATGTCGGCCATCGGGCAAAGGCGATGCCTGCACAGCTCTCCGGCGGCGAGCAGCAGCGGGTGGCCATTGCCCGGGCGCTCGTCAATCATCCGCCGGTCATCCTTGCCGATGAACCGACCGCTCCGCTCGACAGCCAGCGTGCGCTTGCGGTGATTGCCATCCTCAACGACATGGCTCGTCAGTATGAGACGGCCATTATCATTGTCACCCACGACGAAAAAATCATCCCCACCTTCAGGCGGATCTACCATATTCGCGATGGCCGGACGCATGAAGAGGCAGGGGAGGGGAAGTCACCCCACGAACTGGTTAAAACCGAAAAGGCATAAGAAGGGACTATCACTTCCGCTCGCGTTTTGTCTGGCGGGAGGATAGCTGTTTGGGGAGGCAAAAGAGGTCAGACAAGCTCCGTAAGGGGCGATATGCCGGTAGCAGAGGGTCTCTTCCTTGTGAAATGAGGATTTGTTTTATATTGGAACGAGATGATTGAGCAATAATTCTAACTCTTGGGAGGGTGTGATGCCAAACAACCCGGTGATCTGGTCTGAAATTTTTGTACAGGATATACCTCGTGCAAAAGCTTTTTATGAATCGGTGTTTCAGGTCAAGCTTGAACTTCTGCAAAGCGATCCGGCAATGGAGATGTGGGCGTTCCCGATGGTTATGGATCGTCCCGGGATTGGTGGTACCCTGGTGAATAACACAAGGAGCTCGTAAATTCATGAATGAGGTTTTGGAAGAGGCTAAGCTAATGGGCGTAGAGCCATTTTCGAGCTGGATCAAAAAACACTCTCCACAACCTCTCTATTCTTCGCAGTAAATTCAGAGGTAGTGAAAAATTTGGTATTCAGGCAATAACCCCGAGAGAGTTTTTGCAAATTATAGGTGAGGTGAAAGAATGAGCGCGTTAAGTTTACGTTTACCCAAATCATTACACGAGCAACTTCGTGAAGTAGCACAAGAAGAAGGGATTTCCGTCAATCAGTTTATTATGCTTGCTGTTGCTGAAAAAGTTGCGGCTCTTTCAGCAATTGAATTCGTCAATGTACATCATCTCAGATTCGGACAAATAATCAAGATCAGGGCTCTTTTTTTGCCTTTACGGTGTGTTTGTTGATTTGAACGGTGCGCCCATCGCCGGAAATTCCCGTGCAATCTCAGCGGCGGCTTCCACTTCATTGGTAAATCTTTCACCAAGCACCTTGGACTTTGACTCGTAATACACTGCCCGGGCGGTAAATTTCGCCAACGCCTCCTCGTGGAAACGTAGGTTTTTTTTTACCGGATTGCACATCTAACCTGGGCAAAGGCATCTTTGGCTGAAACAAGCGTAGCGACACCGCGACCTATTTCGTCAATTCGACGTTTCAACTCTTCATCCCACGCCTGTTCGATGGTCTGATCTGCACTATGATGAATCGAATCAAGCAGTAGTTCCGCAAGACGCGCTCGTTCTTCTGGGCGAAGTGCTTGGGACTTCTGCGATAACTCCATGACAAGATCGGCTCTCCGCAGATTATAGTGGGAATAGTGTAATAAGGGTTTAGCTTAGCGTAATCTAACAGGACACTTTTTGGCTTGCATTGAGAGTAATTGTTATTATTTGTATAATAAGTGTAATTAAGTAATAGTTTTTTGTGTCCTTGATTTGATTTGGTATTCTTTACTACATGAAATTAACCGTAAACTCTTTATGAAAAAAGGTGCTTTATTTTGGTTAGCAATCCAAAAATCATCGGTTAAAGGAGGTAATCTTATAGTTGTTGGGAGGCTTTGGCTATGAGCGATTACAAGGTCTTTGTTTCTCATGGTAGCCACGATATGTGGCTTGCGGGTCAGATTGCGAAGGAGGTCACCAGATCGGGCGGCTTACCGTTTCTTGATGAAACCAATATTCCAAAAGGGAGCCCAGCTTTCAGCCAAATAATTCGAACAGAGATAGCAAAAAACCGGGAAATGGTTGCTCACCTCCACTTTCCAGCCGATCGAACCGCTTTGTCATGAAATAGCACCGCCCGTTCTCCTCAAACAGGCGGCACGGACTCATTGCAATTCCCGCATCGACCGCCATCCTGTAATAAGCATGTTCGATCGCGCCGTACCCCTTTGGGTCACCCAGTTCCTTATCCTTGTTGCCGCTGACTCCGTCGAACTTCATCAGCCAGTATTCAAATCCATTGCTTGTCTTCACCTGCCCTGAGCGAACTTCGTTCGTTATTGCTGGTGAACGCCGAATCATATTCAAAGGTCGCGGTCGCACTCTTGTCATCCAGCGACACAGCCCCGATCGTGCGTCCCCACAGATTTACCATTGCTGTCGTGCTCATGCTTCGTCACCCCACTTCCATGGAATTTCATTCGTTGGTTTTCTCTTGCCACTGGCTCGCTTTCGCACCTTGCCTTTCAGCTTGAGCAGATCCATCGGACGCGGCCCAGTCTCGGGCACCAATGTCTCCAAACGATCCAGTAGCCCCAATACCCGCAGAATCCGGATCTTGGTGCATTGCACCTTACTATACCAGTCCATGAGTTTCCGGGTTCTTCCTTTCATGGGAAATTCCTCATTCGTCACTCTTCATTGAACTGGACTTTGTCGGTTTTGTGTTTATCCTCTGTTCGATCACTGATTCGATGTGTTCTTGCTATATTTATGTGTCCCTGAGATTTTAATACCAATATTGAAGAGTCCAGCATGAGCAGCGACAAACAAAACGTCATTATATACAATACTGCTGATGGTAAGGCATCTGTGTCGCTTTATGCCAAAGAGGGCATGGTGTGGATGAACCAAAATCAGTTGGCTAAACTTTTTGACACCTCGGTGCCAAATATCAGTATACATATATCTAATATATTAAAAGAAAATGAGTTAGATCGAGATTCAGCTATTAAGGATTATTTAACAACTGCCCCTGATGGCAAAGAATACAACGTTACATTTTACTCTTTGGAGATGATTTTGGCCATTGGTTTTCGGGTGCGCAGCAAAAGAGGAACTCAGTTCCGTATCTGGGCGAATCGTAACCTGAAGGAATATCTGGTAAAAGGGTTTGTGATGGATGACGAACGTTTGAAAAATCCAGATGGTCGCCCCGATTATTTTGATGAATTGCTTGAACGTATCAGGGATGACCTTTTCGTCCATCTCCATCAATTCGGCATTGAAATTCAGATGGCCCTCCGTGGAGCAGGAGGCCCACTTGTTCTGCATGGGGTGAACTCCGCGCCACGCCACCTGGACAGTCAAGTTTGGCGGCCCAATCGCGAACGCGCTACTTGAATCGAATCTTCATCAATAACTTCTCATTCGTCATTCTTCATTGATCTGAGCTTGGTCGGTTTTGTGTTCATCCTCTTTTCGATCTCCGATTCGATGTGTTTAGCCTCAAGGATTCGAAACAGCCAGTCTCCCTCGCTTTGGCACTCCAGAGCTTTTTGATGAAATCTTCTGCTCGTCGGTGGTTGATCTTGCTTGGGCTGATGATGGAGGCTATAGTGGAGCAGGCGCAAACTGTTTGATGACCTGCAATTGTTTGTTATACTGCAACAGATGGTGATTCTCGAAAAGTGCCTCTGGTACAATCAGTCAATAACAGCATTGAATGGGGGGGGGACTACGATGGAAATACAACAACACGAATTGTTCCAGAATGGCGCGACCTGGTTGCGGGCGGATTGTCATTTGCATACAAAAGCTGACAAGGAGTTTTTTTTCTCTGGAGAAGATAATTCCTTTTGCAGTACTTATGTCGACGCATTAGAGAGTGCTGGAATCAGGATCGGTATTATCAC
>CAIOLC010000010.1 GCA_903859055.1 uncultured Chlorobiaceae bacterium
ATTGCAATACATCCTTACCGAATAACCTATAATTCATGGAATTAGAAACATTGCTGTGCTGTTTGGCACTTCCTCGTTATAATATTATCGGGAAATCAGGGTGCAAGGAACAGAGACGTGGCTGTATATTTCCACTCTTGATCGCCCCTGACGGGGATGGGTAGACAAGAAACAGAATAGTTTTTGTTTTTTCCCATCAAACATGTACACTACTGACAATTGCCTGATTTTGCAGTATTAAGAGAAACACAATAAAACATGATAACTGTACCCAGTACCTCAGCCGAAGGGTTGTATGGAATGTATAAAGCATTGCTGCACGATGAACAGCAACGCTTTTTGCAAAAGTTACTGCATAACGAGGCTGACAGGCTTGAATCATTGGCATTGTATGAAGCGTGCCGTGAAGTCAAAGATGAAGGTGATTTTTTAACAGACGATGAAAAAACCGCCTTTCTTGCCAGCTTACCACAATGAAACTATCAATCAGTAAGCGTTTCGTAAAAGATACCCGGAAAATTCGAGATGATCGTATTTTACTGGAATTGCGAAAAATAATTGCGGCTATCGAGGCTTGTGGTTCACTTGAGGATATTGCTGAAGCCTCTGAGTTATCAGGGTATTCTGGTTATTATCGCCTTTCTTTTGATTATCGTTATCGTATTGGTGCTTATGTTGCTGATAACACCGTGGAACTTTTGCGGGTTGGTCACCGTGAGGATTTTTATAAATATTTTCCGCCAGTATAACTCCTGCAAAAACTCCACAACCAATACACTTATCTGCCAACACAAAAACCTTTTACTATCCAAACACCTGCCCCCCTGTTATCGAACCCTTGAACTGATTTCTGGAGATGCTTTGCCTTTGTTTGATTTTGAGGAAATTAATGCTATCTTTCAGACCTTTATCACTAAAATATATCCGTACATGCAGGCGCTGATCAAGATTTCCGACAAACAATTTCTGGTAAGACAAGGGGATAAGCTCTTCGTCCCAAGACAAAAAGCTGCAATTGGCGACACCGTGGCAATCAAAACCCTGGCGCAGATTGACGGAGAAAATACTACCATGAATACAGACGGCACTGTACAGGCGATAGTTCTTGGGCATGTCAAGGATACGAAGGTGATCGTGTTCAAGAAAAAACGGCGGAAACGGTATCAGGTACGAAACGGACATCGTCAGCAAATGACCCAGATTGAGGTTGTTTCGCTTTAGTTGTTTCGCTTTAAACGCAAAATTCAGGATTTTCAACGATTAATTTTTAGCTATGGCTCATAAAAAAGGTGGCGGATCGACCAAAAACGGTCGCGACAGTAATCCGAAATATCTTGGTGTAAAAGCTGCCGGTGGCTCTACCGTCGCTGCGGGCACCATTATTCTTCGCCAGAGAGGAACCGTTATCAAGCCAGGCTTGAATGCCGGTTTGGGACGTGATCACACGATTTTCGCTCTTGTTGACGGCGTGGTGACCTTCCGCAATGGACGCAACAACAAAAAGCAGGTCAATATACTCCCCTGCTGATCAGGGATTGTTGTGCAATAAATTTATTTCGATGGGGGCCGTCTTGTTAAAAGGCGGCTTTTTTTATTGGCCAAAACTGTATCTTGCTGGACTTTATTCTTTACACCTCTAAAAATTTATTGCATCATGAAAATTACCGTTATAGGAGCGGGAAATGTAGGAGCTACAGCAGCTTTGCGAATTGCTGAAAAACAACTCGCGAAAGAGGTTGTTCTGATAGACATTGTTGAAGGCATTCCCCAGGGCAAGGCTCTCGACATGTATGAATCGGGCGCTGTTGCCCTTTTTGATACCCATGTTTCGGGATCCAATGACTATAAAGACTCGGCTGATTCGGATATCATCCTGATTACTGCCGGCCTGGCAAGAAAACCGGGAATGACGAGAGAGGATCTGCTTATCAAGAATGCCACGATCATCAGGGATGTCACTACAGAGGTGATGAAATACTCTGCCAACCCTATCATTGTGATGGTCTCGAATCCGCTTGATGTCATGACCTTTGTTGCCCATCAGGTGAGTGGCCTGCCAAAGGAGAGGGTTATCGGTATGGCTGGCGTGCTTGACACGGCCCGTTACAAGAGCTTTATTGCTGAGGCACTTGATGTCTCCATGCAGGATATCAGCGCACTGGTGCTCGGTGGCCATGGCGACTCCATGGTGCCGGTTGTCAACTATACCAATGTGGCTGGAATACCGTTGACCGAATTGTTGCCGCAGGATAAAATTGATGCTCTCGTTGAGCGCACAAGAAATGGCGGTATTGAAATTGTCAACTACCTCAAAACCGGTTCAGCCTTTTATGCGCCTGCAGCTTCAGCCGTCGAAATGGTTGAGGCAATTGTCAAGGATCGCAAGCGCATTATCCCTTGTACCACCTTGCTTGACAACCAATACGGCATTGACAATGTCTTCTGTGGCGTGCCGGTCAAACTTGGCAAAAACGGCATTGAGCAGATTCTTGAAATCAACCTCTCGCCCTCCGAGCTTGAGGCTCTCCAGCGTTCTGCCGCCATTGTCGAAGAAAATTGCAAAAGCCTTGCGGCATTGCTTGCCTGAGGATTATTCGGCATCAGATAGAGTCAAAAGCGGTCATAAGGCCGCTTTTGTGCTTTTGGAAAACAATTCAAGAAGCCCCCTCTTTTCTGTAAGTCAGAAACTCTGGAGCGCGTGCAGGCAGCAAAAGGAAATACCCGTATTTAGATGCGTTTGACAACAGATTCCAAGAAACACGTAACTTTAGCCCTGAAAGGGCGTTATCTGTTAACACAGGGTGCAGCCCTGTGAACAGGACTCTCTATCCGAGTACCCCTCTCGTCAGTCGATCTCCTTAATCCCGCATAGTAGTATCCTCAGTAATCCAGCTCTGAATTAACCGTAACTTCTACCCTGATAGATCATCGATGGGCTGCATACACTGTTCGTAATCGATGGGCTTCACCCATCGTTAGCATATTCCGCCCTTTCAGGGCTCTATTTTCTTATCTACAGTCACCATAAAGATCATATTTTTAGGTGTATGACACCAGTTTGTTATAGCTCAGGCTCTTCATGCGTGATGCAGTGAATCGCTCCGAGCCCCCAGACAAGGTCGGTGCAGTCTATCCCGACAACCTTTCGCCCAGGGAAAAGTTGCTGGAGAATCTTTAGCGCTTTCTTGTCTTGCACACAACGATAGGTGGGAACAAGCACCACGGTGTTTGCAATATAAAAATTGGCATAGCTTGCTGGCAAACGCTCCCCATGATGGATGACCGGAGATGGCATCGGCAACACAACCACGTTCAACGGAAAGCCATCAAGAGCGGTGCAGCTTTGCAACCTCTGGTAGTTCTCCTGCAACGCCGCATAATTCACATCATCAGGATTCTTTTCCACGGCAATCACCACCGTCGTTTCATTGACAAAACGGGCCATATCATCAACATGCCCATCCGTATCGTCGCCAACAATACCATCGCCCAGCCAAAGCACCTTTTGAACACCGAGATACCTGCCAAGTGCCTGCTCAATCTGCTCGCGGCTCATTGATGGGTTGCGGTTGGGATTCAGCAGACAGGCCTCGCTTGTCAGCACCAACCCCTTGCCATTCACGTCGATGGAACCACCTTCAAGCACCATACCGGGGGCGACAAGGGGCAACTGCAGCAACGCGGCAATCTTTTCGGGCACGGCATTATCCTGCCGAAAAGCTGGATATTTACCGCCCCAGGCATTGTACTCCCAGTTCATAATCACTTTTTCGTGCACTCCATCTTGCTGACGAACAACAAAATTCGGCCCGTGATCCCTGCACCAGGCATCGTTGGTGGGAATCTGGTGGAAAAAAATATGATCCATCCGAAGTTGCTCATGGTGTGAATCGGCAAGCAAGGCCGAAACCTCTCGCTCCATCGTTGCATCAACCACATTGATATGCACCTCTTCCGAAGAGCTCAGCCAGGCGGCAATCTCCACAAAAACCGCCGGAACCGGCTCAAACTTCCCGGGCCACGTCTGAAGCCGGTGAGGCCAGGAGAGCCAAGTTGCCTTGTGCAAAGCCCACTCCGGGGGCATAAAATAGCCAGAATCACTCATACAGTTGAGGTTTGGTTCAACCGGCAACATGATCGCGAATGCGCCTGATGCGCTGCAAAACCGGTGGATGGGAATAGTTCAGAAAAACATAGAGCGGATGTGGTGTCAGATTTGACAAGTTGTTGCGCGACAAGGTCTTCAGCGCATCAGCCAGAGATGCCCCCTCGGCAAAGGTGGCAACGGCATAAGCATCTGCTTCATACTCATGCTTTCTTGAAAGGAGCTGCATAAGAATCGAGAGC
This sequence comes from uncultured Chlorobiaceae bacterium, assembly GCA_903859055.1. Taxonomy (GTDB): domain Bacteria; phylum Bacteroidota; class Chlorobiia; order Chlorobiales; family Chlorobiaceae; genus Chlorobium. The sequence goes on from CAIOLC010000010.1 coordinate 4,348, forward strand.
AACCACTCCACCGGAGTATACAGCAGTGAAAAAAAGATCAGGCTGCCATACACGGAGAGATCCTTCATAAAAAAGGCATCAAACAGCGCACGGTTATTCATGAAAAGAGAGAGAAGAAAAAAGAGCACCCCGAGGTTAGCAAGGCTGAGGGCCATGTTGATGATGATATGCTTTTTCTTGAAGTGCCCTATCTCGTGAGCAAGCACGGCCACCAGCTCCTGAACCGGATGCGCCGCAATGAGCGTGTCGAACAGGGCGATTCTCTTGCGTTTTCCAAACCCTGTAAAAAAGGCGTTGGCTTTGGCTGAACGCTTTGAGCCATCAAGCACGTAAACGCCTGACAAGGGGAAGCTGACAGTATCGGCATATTCCATAATAGCGCTTTTCAGTGGACCCTCTTCAAGCGGCACAAATTTGTTAAAGAGCGGCATAATCCAGGTTGGGGCAATATACTGAAGCAGAAGAGAGACAACCGTCACTCCGCACCAAGCCCAGAGCCACGCCAGTGCTCCACTCTTCTCAAAAAACCAGAGCACTCCTGCCAATATCGGAAGACCAAGCAGTGCCGCCAGAAACAGGCTTTTCAGCAGATCCGTCACAAAAACGGCCGGAGTGGTTTTGTTGAATCCAAATTTCTCCTCAATGACAAACGTTTTGTAGATGCTGAAAGGGAGATCGATCAACGACTGCATCAGCAGCAGAGAGGCAATGTAGAGCACTCCGTTGATGATTGCATGAAAACCATATCCTCTCAGAAACTGATCGAGCAGATTAAAACCGCCTGAAAACCAGAAAAGAAGAAGAACAAGAAGATCAAGTGCGGATGCAAGCAGCGAAAGCCGGGTCGTTGCGCCAAGGTAGTCGCCTGACTTTCTGTAGGCCTCTTCATCAAACACACCGGCAAACTCAGAAGGGAGACCGGTTGCGGCCGATTTGAGATTGAGCAGCTCCGAAACCAGTTTGATAACAAAAGTGATGAGCAGAGTAAAAAAAACGACGGAGCCAAAGAGATTCATAAACAAGAGAATAGATTCGATTAGAAAAAAAGCTGCGGCAAAGAGAGTGGTGGTGGCCTATTCATCAATAAAACGCCGCTGCAACTCACTGTAGGTTTCAATACGACGATCACGCAGAAACGGCCAGTGTGAACGATAAAATTCGATACGGCTCCGGTCACACTCGGCCACAACAATGGCCTCCTCCTGATGGGCGGCCTCCTGAATCATCTGGCCGAAGGGATCGCAGACAAAGCTGTTACCCCAGAACTCCAGCGCATCCTCCGTTCCAACCCTGTTGGCCGCCGCGACGAACACGCCGTTGGCGATGGCATGGCTCCTCTGTATGGTTATCCACGCCTCCCGCTGAGCGCGACGCACATCGGCTGAAGGTTCGTCTGTTGCCCAGCCAATAGCGGTTGGATAAAAAAGAATTTCTGCCCCCTTGAGCGCAGTCAGTCTGGCCGCTTCAGGGTACCACTGGTCCCAGCAGATCAGCACGCCGAGAGTGGCATAGCGAGTTTTGAATACCTTGTACCCGAGGTCGCCCGGTGTAAAATAAAACTTCTCGTAAAAGCCAGGATCGTCGGGAATGTGCATCTTGCGGTAGTGGCCGAGATACCTTCCATCAGCATCAATCACCACTGCGGTATTGTGATACAACCCTCTTGCCCGCCGTTCAAACAACGATGCAACAAGCACCACCTCCAGCTCACGGGCAAGCTCCTGCATCACCAGTGTTGATGGGCCAGGCACCTGCTCCGCATAGTCGAACGACTGATAATCCTCCGTCTGGCAGAAATAGCGGGTGGCAAACAGCTCCTGCAAGCAGATAATTCGAGCACCAAGCGCCGCCGCCTCCCTTATTTTGCCGCACGCTTTGGCAAGATTGGCCGCAGTATCACGCTGGCACGAGGTTTGAACAAGGGCAATGGAGAGCTTTTCGGAGGGCATGACTGAACAGGTAATTATTGAATGAGAAGACCAGCCGAAAAAAGAAGTCCGTGCAATGTCATCAGTTTTCCCGTTCCGGCCAGCACATTGTTCAACTCCCTCCCTTCACTTGCATAGAGCTTCCTGACCATGCTGATTGCCAGAGGCGCTGACAAGAGCGAAAGCATCCCCCACGGAGAGTACCCCTTGACGACAAGCAATGCCGGCACAAGAAATGCAACAACCATGAGCACAACATAGAGTCTGCGTGCCCACCGAGCACCAATACGGGCAGGAAGCGTCATTTTGCCGACGGTGCGATCGGTAGCAATGTCGCGGATATTGTTGACCAGCAGAATATTTACCGAAAATGCCCCCGGAGCGACTGCTGCAAGAAGCACCGTGGACGAGAGCGTGTGAGCCTGCACATAGTAGGTGCCACCAACAGCCACCAGTCCAAAAAAGATAAAGACAAAAAGATCACCAAGACCGGAATAGGCAATTGGATAGGGACCTCCGGTATAGGCCCACGCAAAGAGCAGGGAGAGGAGACCGACCAGTAAAATCGGCCACCCCGACGTAGAGACAAGATAGAGACCCAGCAGAAAAACCGTGCCAACCAGAGAGGCCGACACCCGAATCATGCTCTTTTCAGAGATAATCCCTGCCGCTACCGTTCTCGTGGGGCCAAGCCGGTCAGCCGTATCGGCCCCCTTGCGGAAATCGTAAATCTCATTGATAAAATTGGTTGCCACCTGAATGCCAAGGGCACAGATCAGCACCACAAAAGCGGGAAGCAGCAAAAAACCTCCATCAACCGCAGCAAGAGCAGAGCCAAGCACCACAGGCATGGCCCCGGCTGGCAGGGTTTTTGGACGGATTGCAAGCATCCACGCCTGCAACGATGTGGGTGCTACTGCCTGCTCAGCCATTATCTGGCGCACTCCTCTTCTCCTTTGCTCCTTTAAGGCTGCTGAAGGTATGCCGAATTTTCTCCCCCGGCTTGATGTAGGTTAAACTGTGACGCACCGCCATGGCCGCATCACTCAATCCTGTCTGGATAATCTTCAGTTTCCCAAGATAGTAGGCAATATCACCAGCGGCATAGAGACCATCAACCGAAGTTTTCATGTGGCTGTCAACCACCAGCGAATTATCAAAGAGAGTAAGATCCCAACCCGCAAGAGGGCCAAGATTCGATTTAAAGCCAATCAGCAACAGCAGACGATCAGCCTCAAGCCGACGGGTTTTGCCATTTTTTGATTGCAGATGGAGAGCCATCAACCTGTCACCCTCAGTCTCAACCGCTTTGACTTCGGTATTCAGAAAAACATCCACCCTGCCGCTCTCTTTGGCTTCAAGCACCTCTCGAGCGGTTTTGCCATGACCCTGGAACTCATGCATCCGGTGAACCAGAGTGACACTGGCTGCCGTATTGAGAAGACCGACGGTCCAGTCAAGAGCCGAATCACCTCCACCGACAATAACCACCCGTTGACCAGCAAAATCAGCGAGATTCTTGACGGCATACAAAACAGAGCTGCCTTCCAGATGCTCGATATTGGTCAATTGGGGCAGTTTGCGTGGCGAAAAAGCACCAAGACCCGCAGCAATCAACAGTGCCCTCGACAGAAATATTCTGCCGGAACTGACCGTCACCTCAAATGAACCATCATCCAGTTTTCTGTAACGGGTAACCGTCTCTCCAAGAATAACTTCCGGGTTATACCGCTCAGTCTGCTTCCATAAACTCTCTATCAGCCCGGCGGCAGGCACCTCCGGAAAACCGGCAACATCGTAGATATGCTTTTCAGGATAGAGGGCCGCAAGCTGACCGCCAAGCTGCGGCATACTTTCAATAATCCGGCAACTGATGTTGTTCATGCCACACTGGAATGCCGCAAAAATTCCTGTGGGGCCACCACCGACAATGGTGAGATCGCGAATCTCTTCGCCACCATCAAAATAGAGTTTATTCAGGGTCATGAGCTAAGACTGTACCGGATTATTTGTTTCCTTCCTGACTGGAGGTGTGTGCAACCCCCGACTTTTTCAGATAGATCATCCCTTCAGGGTCCACCATGCCATACAGCATCATAATCAGATGTCCCTGTTCATCAAGCTCATGAATCTCAACATGCATGGCCTCTCTCTTCAAGACCTGATTCCCCTCATTATCCCTGAAGTGAAACACCGCCCTGACCCCGCCATTGGGAGTGACACCCTCAAACTGATACCTGCCGTCTTCAAGCGGCTCAAGCGCACAACCTGGCAAAGAGGAGTCGATCGGGCATGAGGCACATTGAGAGTAAAACCCTGGCTCCGACACCGCAAACTCACAAACCGGAAATTTCATAAACACTCCCTCATTTATTTCTGGATACAATGGCTCCAATATAACATATTTTCATTTTCAACGCTTCAACGAAAATGGAGAGATGGCCGCTTTTTTGAACCGTTTTGTGTTGTTCTTTTGTATGTTGTTAAAGTTCGCGCCCACATTCCAACCAATGTTGCTGAAGTTATGGAGACCTATAAACTTGTCTTGCCTGAGCACCTGAACCACTATGGGTTTCTTTTTGGAGGAAATCTCCTGAAATGGATTGATGAGGTGAGCTATATCACCGTCTCGCTTGACTACCCTGGCTGTAACTTTGTCACCGTCGGGATGAACAAGGTAGAATTTAAAAAAAGCATTCGTGGCGGATCCATTCTCTGCTTTGTCACCGAAAAAAGCAAAATTGGCCGCACCTCAATAGAGTATACCGTTGAGGTCTATAAAAAGAGTATTGAAACTGGTGAACGCATTATGGTTTTCAGTACCACCATCACCTTTGTCTGTCTTGATGAAAACGGGGTAAAAAAAGCGCTCTGCTGCGGTCACAAAAAAATCAGCTCAGATAAAAGCTGTATCTGACCATCTATCGGGAAGGAATAAAGAATACTCAAAGTAAACCTCGGCGCATTAAGGGAGTATTACTACCCATCTATGGACATTATATATACTCAATTTTCTCAGCTATTTTTCACATATTTTTTAGGGTAAATATGTTCAATTTCAACTCTCTATTTTCGAAGCAAGCTTCGGGGAATTTGACATTGAAAGAATAAATCGATTATCAGTAAAATGTCAGATTAAATGTTGTTCCAATGCCAGGGGGACTTTGCACCGCTATCTTTATCTGCTGAAGATCGGCAAGTTTTTTTACAAGAGAGAGCCCGATTCCAAATCCTCCGGACTTTAAGTTTATCGACTCTTCGACACGATAATACCTTTCAAAAATCCTGTGTATATTATTTTCTGAAATTCCAATACCCTGATCAGCAATAGTACAGGTAATATCACTCTCATTACGGGCAACAGTAATTGTTATGGATGAGTTGACCGGCGAATATTTGATTGAGTTCGAAAGAATATTTTCAATAATAATTTCGAGCATTGCAGGATCTGCAGCAACCTTTTCATTTTCTGAACTCCGTACAGTAATTGAAATATTTTTCTCGAATGCAACTGCTCGTATTTTTTCGACAACATCATCAATAAGCTGCGGGAGTATTATCTCCTCAATAGCTGGACTTATTTTATCAACATCATAAAGAGCAAGGACAAGAAGTTTATCGATTATTCGACTCATCCTGTTTAATTCGATAAGGCAGAACGGTATTCTGGCCTCATAGTACTCTATCGTTCTTGGCTTGCGTAACATAACTTGCAGTGTGCATTTAACCGCTGAAAGCGGAGTAATTAGCTCGTGTGATGCATCAGCCGAAAACTGATGTTCGCGCTGGAATGCATCCTGCAAACGGTCAAGCAAACCATTAATTGTTGCGGATAGACGATGAAATTCGTCCTTATGGGGAGGGAGAGGTATACGCTGATCAAGATTGATATTGGTAATTTTTTCAGCCGTATTGCAAACTTCATCAATCCACTTAATTCTTTTTCCTGCGATAAAGCGGGTCAAAACGAAAAGTGTTACAACAATAACCAGAAATGAGAAAAGAAATATGATCTGCAGTTCCCGATAGAACATCAACCAATTCATAAAAGATTGGGATAAAATTAGAAACTCTTTTTCATGAGATCATAAGCACCTGCCCGGATGACTTGTACGAGAGGTAACATCATGCCTTCAGCCCTGCCGTTAACCTTGGTTGACGACTCATAACAGGTCTCTTTCACGTACGATATAGCCAACCCCGTAGATAGTTTGTATAATTCTTCTTCCTCCAGCTTTCTCTAATTTCCTGCGTATAAATGTAATAAAAACGTCAACCACTGAAGTGTCAGATTCCGATGGGATTTCCCATACTTTTTGAAGAATGCGATTTCGCGTACAGACACTGTCCATATTACGGAAAAGGTATTCAAGCAAGGCAAATTCCTTGGGTGTAAGGGTAATTTCTTTTGAATCAAAAAACACTTCATGACTTAGAGTATTAATTTTGAGTTTTCCTACGCTAAGACTTCTGTTACTTGTGAGTTGTTGTTTGAGCTGAGCATTAATGCGCACAAGCAGTTCTTCAAATTCAAAAGGTTTTTTTATGTAATCATTTGCACCGACCTCGAAGCCGAACACAAGGTCATCCAGCGTTTTTTTTGCTGTTAGAAATATTATCCGGTCCATCTTGCCAGCGTTTCGAAGCCGACGGCAAACCTCGATACCACTGATGACCGGTGTCATCCAGTCCAGGATAATCAGGTTATAGTCACCGCTCAAAGCAAGCTCAAGTCCGCTTTTGCCATCACTCGCGATATCAACGGAGTAGCCAAACTCTTCGAGTCCGTCTTTGAGAAATATTGTTAATCCCGGTTCGTCATCAATGACGAGCAACTTCATATTTTTCATACGGGATGATGGAATTAATATCTGATCTGTTTTTGATATCTAAAATTTATTCTCAATATACTCAATACGACTGCTGAACAATTACCGATATCAAAAAAGTTTTCAATCGGGATAGGGGAGTGCCAGAAATTCTGTCCGTTCCCCTTCCACACCACCCGACATACGAGTCCGCACCGGTCGGTTCGAGTAGTTGATGCCATGGAATCGGGGAACGCCAAGTTTATCGAAGCAGGCAATAGGCATAACGCGGGTCATCTCGTAACGGCTCTTGTGCCACCGGCGGACGCACCAATTACAGTCATCGGCGTATCTCACAAATCGGTAGGAACGAGGGTTTCCCCTCGCCCCCCCGGACAGTTCCGGACAAGCAGAATTGCCGCATCCGGCTGCCTAACTTGACTATTTGACGCGAAACTGCTTCGCGTATGCGGGCCTGAGCCTGGGACACGGTGTCCCGACTCTGAGTCCGTACCGTGTTTTGCTCTTCCGCAATCCTTTTGTGCCCGCCGCTTCCCTCCACAGACTCCGCCGCAAGAATTCCCGCTTTGTTCGCATGCCTCTCTGGTACTATCAGCAGGTCTGACTTCTCCTTACAGATTACGCCCATTATTTAATGATTTTTTAAGAAATTATTAAACACCTTTTATGAAGACTTTGGTTACTTCTTAAGACCATTTTTTTAATATTGTCACAATGGTTTTTTCTATCCTTTTAGGGCAAATAGCAAGAAACAGTTCGGACTGTCTTATAAAGCACACTATTAATCGATCAATCACGCTCAAGTTATCTCTTTCAAGTTGTGCAGTAATGAAGCCTGCCGCAGTATATCTGGCTTTAGAAAAGGCTTTACATACTTCACCGCAAGCACTGGGGTATTTAGCCCTGAGAGATTTAACAGAGAAGAATTCATTGCGATGGAGTTAAGATTTGTTGGAGGCCTTTATTATTAACGCATTGTCTCTCATCGAATATTAGAGGGATTTAATCTTCATACGAACCATCTGAGGCATTCCTTATATAATCTTTGACAGTTAACGAAAAAATATCAAACATCTAATCAACATCTAATCAAAGGGGTAAGTATTTATGAGGAAATTCACATTCGCGTCAACTCTTTCGCTCTGTATGGCACCTGCTCTTTTCTGGAGTGCAGAGAGTCAGGCTATCCCGACTTGGGCTCGAAAGTATGAAGTATCCTGCCTTATGTGTCACTCTGGTATGCCACAAAGAAATGCCATTGGTGAAGCCTTCAAGAATAATGGTTATCGTATGCCGGATGGTGCCGAAGCTGCATTTACCCGCCAGAAACAGATCACGATAGGTACTGATGACTGGAAAAAATCTGTGAAAGCTCCAATGAACAGCTCTTTTCCTCAGTTTGACCCCTTGAGCGTCGTTCTCACCGGCAATATTCTTAACTATGCGGCACCC
>CAIOLC010000011.1 GCA_903859055.1 uncultured Chlorobiaceae bacterium
GCTCGGGAATTTTATGAGCGGGAAGCCATTGAGTGTGGCTGGAGTAAAACGCAACTGGAACGGCAGATACAGACATCATACTATGAGCGGATTATTGCTCATCATGGAGAAGAAGGGCTGCTGACGACTAATCGTGAACGGTTGGCTGGTGAAAAACTCACTCCGATTGACGTGCTGAAATCGCCCATGGTGCTTGAGTTTCTTAATCTGCCTGATGACCCAAATCTGCATGAAAGCAAACTGGAGCAAGCCATTATTGGAAACCTGCAACTCTTCCTGCTGGAACTGGGTAAAGGATTTTCCTTTGTTGCCCGCCAAAAACATATCCGCTTTGACGACGATGATTTTTATGTGGCTCTCGTTTTCTACAATTTCATTCTAAAGTGCTTTTTATTGATCGACCTGAAACTTGGCAAGCTTACCCATCAGGATGTTGGGCAGATGGACGGCTATGTGCGCTTGTTTGAAGACCAGTTTAAAGTGCCGGGCGATAATCCAACCATTGGTCTGATTCTTTGCTCCGACAAAAGTGAGGCAGTCGCCAAATATTCGGTTTTGCACGAAAGCAAACAGATATTTGCTTCAAAATATCTCAAATTCCTCCCGACGGAAGAGGAACTGAGGTTGGAAATTGAAAAAGAACGGAGGCTGATTGAAGCAAATCTGGCTGACAGGAAAGAGCTCTTGTCATTCGATGAAAACAGTGTGACGAATGCAGAATAAAACAGCTCATTTGCAGAAAGGAATGCAGAAAGAACTTCAAGAATAACGGTCTATGAAATTCCAATTCAACGTTCAGCCCTGTCAAACCAACGCGATTGACTCTGTTGTTGACTGTTTTGCCGGACAGGTCAGTTCAAACAAGAATCAGCCGCGCGCAGCATGGCCCGTTGTAATCATATTTCAGTTATATTGGTAGGGAAGTCTGTTCGATTGAGTACGGATGGGAATGTGGTGGTTTATGGAAATGCTCCTGTCCGAAAATGCGTCAATGAAAAAAGGTACAACTCATCCACTTATTTTCAGTAAAGATACAGGAGGTCTGGAAAACATGGCTCATAAAGAAACAGCAAAACAAGTGATTGATTCGTTGCCGAATGATGTTTCAATGGATGAAATTATTCATGCCCTTTATGTGAATATCAAGTTTTCACACGGAGAACAAGAGATTCGGGAAGGCAAGGGAATATCCCAGATCGAAGCAAAGAAGAAATTGGAAAAATGGCTGAAATGACTGTGATGTGGGCTCCATCTGCTTTGGATGATGTTGAGTCGATAGCGGAGTATATTGCCAAAGATTCCGTTGAAATTGCCTCTGTGTTTGTTGGCAAAATATTAGATGCAACAGATCGTTTACAGAAATTCCCTTTTTCTGGCAGGGTAATTCCTGAAATAATGGATTCTGATCGTCGTGAAGTCATATATGGTGCTTATCGCATTATGTATCGTATCGAACATGAGGAGGTGTGGATCACCGGGATTATGCATGGTGCTCGTGATTGGAATACAAAGTAGCTCACAAGGCCCCCCATTTCTCGAATCAAAATATTAGTGGCATTCTCATTCACAAAAGGCATAGTAGCTGTTAAAAAATAACTGTAACAATTGAATTGTGATTAGCGCCTATTCTACAGCTCCGTTTATCCTGAAATTGATTTTTTAATAATAAGTTATCAGATAACTCATTATTGATGGTGTTGGCGTATTTTGTTATAGTTATTCTCTAACGATGACATAGGTTTAATTTCGACCTTCATAAGATAACCTCCATTATTCGCTCAAGCGGGGTGTTTCTCTGCTTGCCTGATAAAAAAACTTCTTGATGGAGCATAACAAACAAATGAGGTGCATCAAACTCTTTGCTCCGCTTGAACCGTTGAGAATCAGAATTTCGTTCTGCTGAGCTTCAAAGAGAGATCGTTGGGCATCAAGCAGGGCGAAATGGCTGTCGATGCTATAGTCGTAACGCGCTTTTGTGATGGTCAAGGCTTGATCGCTCTCTTTGACCAGAGCTTGCTGGGCATGCCATTGTTCGGTGCAGGTCGCACGGGCGACCAGTGCATCGGCGACCTCCCGGAACGCAGTCTGGACAGCTTTTTCGTATCGGGCGACGGCAATATCGGGGTTGGTTTCAGCCAGTTTGAGGTTGGAGCGCAACCGGCCACCCTGAAAGATCGGGAGCGTCAATTGTTGAGCGAAGCTCCAGACACTGCTCGACCCGCTCACGAAGAGATCCGACAAGCTGCTGCTGGCGTACCCGGCGGAACCGGTAAGTCCTATGCTGGGGAAAAATGAAGCCCGTGCTGCTCCGATGTTGGCGTTTGCTGGCTGGCAGCACGTTCTTCGCAGGAAAGGCCGTTCCATTTTCAATACCAGAAGACAAGATGGTAAAAGGCTGAAAAACGCCCTTGACTATGTTTTTTTTGTTATAACTTATGGTATAACAAAAAAAACGGAGGTACTGTTATGCGTGCTAAGGTAACAAAGATTGGAAATTCAACAGGTGTTATCCTGCCTAAGGCAGCAACTGATCGCCTTAAGGTAAAGCAAGGGGATATCGTATTTTTAACGGAAACTCCAACAGAGTACACAGTAACCCCGTACGATCCGGAATTTGCAGAGCAAATGGAGGCTGCCCGTTGCGGCATGCAAGAATACCGGAACGCACTCCATGAGCTTGCCAAATGAGTTGGCGCTGGCTTCTTGATGAGGTAGTCATTGCCATACATGACGAACAAATTGCTGTGCACGGTGGAAGCCTTGGCATTCGGGATTCAGGGCTTTTGTCCTCAGCTCTTGCTCGCCCGAAACACAAGGCGAATTACGGTGATCCATCCGTCTTTGATTTGGCCGCTGCCTATGCCTATGGCATTATTCGTAACCATCCTTTTGTTGATGGAAATAAACGTACAGGGTTTCTTGTTGCCTATGTGTTTCTGCATATTAACGGATGGGAACTGAGGTCTAAAGAAGTCGAAGCTGTTAACGCTGTTCTGGATTTGGCGGCAGGTGAAATGGATGAACCCTTTTTTTCTGAATGGCTTAAAAACAAGTCAGTTATTCGGACAGCACGGAAATAAAAAGTGTTTGTGATCGCAGTCATGAGCGTCCCACTATCTTCTTAGGCCGTCTAAAACTGACAGCGTCGGTCATTGCCACCCGCCTCCGAGGACTTTGTAAAGGCCAATCAGGTTGGCAAGAGTCTGTTGATGGATCAAAATTTGGTTCTGCTGAGCCTCAAAGAGAGATTGTTGGGCATCAAGCAGAACGAAATGGCTGTGTCAGCAAAGCAACGTAATGCGTCCATCCGAGAGAAAAGCTGCCTGCCAGTGTTGCCATCATTTTCTGCGTCAGCCAGATATTTTCATCCTCATAGCGCATTTCAACGCTGGTTTCCGACTTGCCGACAGGCGCGATAAAGGTCAGATATTCAGCCGCTGAGGAGCGGACGATAGAGACCTCCTTATGATGATTGATCATAGATAAGCATCTAAGTCAGGGGCGTTGTACAATCAAAAATGATGACGGCACTCACGTATTATGCAGTTGTGGAAAAGCAGGGCCAGTCATGGGAGGATTAGTCATCAACCCCTTTTTGCAGGACAATCATCTTTTCTTTTGTCTTCTGCCATGCATCCCCCGGTATTAAAGGTGCGAGAGAATCCAGAACATACCGTGCAGCAGCCTTGGGATCCCATGATCTCCCTATTGTCAGCAGTGGTGAGATATCATCAAGGAATACCCAACCAGGGATTGATCTTTTCTTGTACAGCATCTATGATCGGACCGATTGGCCCCGCTTGCATTTGCACCAGATCAATATCCTCTGAATATCTTGCTGGCAGAAGATGAAGCTTGAACAACGCAGTTCCACCACGAAAAGCCAGATTTTTCGCTACAACCGGATGGGAGTAAAGTTCAACCAGGGCACGACAGATAATCAGATCCTGTTCAATCTGAGATAGCTGCGGCCATGGAGCATTAACTCGCCAAGCGGTGATATAGTCAAGAGGGATCATATTTCCGGTTCTACCTTTTCATTTGGCATTAGCCTCCAGCGAGCCACCATTCGAACGCCGCTGTATGGTTGTGACGGCGAGAGCGGGGTCGGCACAGGATTGCGACTTGCAACATATTCAGCCAATCCATCTACTAATCCGGCTTCACCAATCACATCAAGCAAATAACCCAATCGCTGAGACCACGCTATGGGAGAGAGTGCAGCTATTTCAGCCAACTTCCCGCCGTCAAGATATTCTGCAAGTTCAGATAAAACAGTCGCCGTATTGTCCAGCCCCCCTGCATGATGCGGATAGCCAGTTAGATCAAATGCTGTGACCTCAGGGGTCGATACCTTTACATAACCGCGAGGCGTCTTGAAATCCTGTACAGGCATAAGCGCTGCGTTCTTACGTAGGGCTTCCTGAACAAACCCTCGTTTTAAAAACACCTCAACGGCAGGGCAAATCTCGCATCAATGCACCAATCCCCTAATCGCTGTAATTTTGGCTTCAAGAGGCTGTGTCGCCCATTTATAGCCATCAAAAACGACATGACACCTCTAAAATAGCGTAAAAAATGAACCCCCAGCAGTTTCTGCAGGTTCATAATCATAACAATGAGCGCGACAACCGTTTCACTGGTTGCAGCGAGCTTGGCCATGATGCGATTCATGCCGAGCCGTCGCTTGCCTTGGCCAAACTTGCCTTCGACAGCGTTACGGATTCCCTCATCTTTCCGTGTCTGTCGTTTGCGTTCAGCGTTCACTTCAGGATCTTTTGGAGGGCGTCCCAAGGGGACTCCACTTAGCCGAATCCCATGCCCCTTGCACCACTGGAGGTTAGCCCTGTTTCGATAAATCTTGTCAACATGCA
>CAIOLC010000012.1 GCA_903859055.1 uncultured Chlorobiaceae bacterium
AGTTTGCTGAAAACCCGCCAAAACGATATGAAGATATTCTGCCCATCAATTTTGAGTCTGAGGACTGGAAGAATCTCTGGATTGAGCTGAAAAGCATCTTTCTTTTCTGGATCAGCAAGGGAGTCAAGATTTTCAGGGTTGATAACCCTCATACCAAGGCATTTCCTTTCTGGGAGTGGGTTATTGCGTCAATCCGGGAGGATCACCCTGATACCGTTTTTCTGGCCGAAGCCTTTACCCGTCCAAAACTGATGGCCCGGCTTGCTAAAATTGGCTACAGCCAGTCATACAGCTACTTTACCTGGCGCAATACCAAACAGGAGCTTCAGGAGTATGTCACAGAACTGACCACCTCACCCCTCAAGCATTTCATGAGGGCTAACTTCTGGCCGAACACTCCGGACATTCTCCACGAAGAGCTGCAGAAGGGTGAGCGCGAAAAGTTTATTATCCGACTGGTGCTCGCCTCAACCCTCTCGGCCAACTATGGAATGTACGGCCCGGCATACGAACTGTGCGAGCATCTCCCCGTGGCTGAGGGCAAAGAGGAGTATCTCGACTCCGAGAAATATGAAATTCGCCACTGGGATCTCGACCGACCCGGCAATATTCGAGCTGAGATCACCAGAATCAACCGGATCAGAAAAGAGAATTCGGCACTGCAGCAAAACAACAACATTACTTTTGTGCGTATCGAAGCATCACCGGGCAATGAGCACGATAAACTGATGGCCTACGTAAAACAGTCGGATGATGGTAATAATATTGTACTGACCGTGGTCAATCTCGATCAGTCCAACACCCACCGGGGATGGCTCCGTTTTCCGCTTGAACATTTTGGCCTTTCGCACCAGCATCAGTTCAACGTCGAAGATCTGATGAACGGGAATCACTACGAGTGGAATGGTGAGTGGAACTTTGTGGAGATAAACCCCAAAGCAATGCCGGCACATATCTTCAGGGTGACTCTCTCCTGACAACATTGTATCTTTTATCAAAACAGTCTCTTTTTATACTCTAACGCACTCAACATGTATCAACCCGAACCGCTCTGGTACAAAGACGCGATCATTTACGAAGCACATGTCAAGACATTTTATGACAGCAACAATGACGGGGTCGGCGATTTTGAGGGATTGCGCCAAAAACTCGGTTATCTGCAGAGTCTTGGCATTACCGCGATCTGGATTCTCCCCTTTTATCCTTCCCCCCTTCGTGATGACGGGTATGATATAGCAGACTACATGAGCGTCAATCCCGACTACGGAACACTCGAGGATTTCCGACAGTTTCTGGATGAAGCGCACAGCCTTGGCCTGAAGGTGATTACCGAACTGGTGGTCAACCACACCTCCGACCAGCACGCATGGTTCCAGAAGGCAAGAAAAGCACCGGCAGGATCGCCTGAACGAAACTTCTATGTCTGGAGTGATGATCCCAACAAGTACTCTGAAACACGAATTATCTTCCAGGACTTCGAAACCTCCAACTGGAGCTGGGACGCAGTTGCCGGTCAATACTACTGGCACCGCTTCTACCACCACCAGCCTGATCTGAACTTTGAAAATCCGGCCGTACACGATGCACTGCGCAATGTGCTCGACTTCTGGCTTGGTATGGGAGTTGATGGTTTGCGGCTGGACGCAGTGCCCTATCTTTATGAAGAGGAGAACTCCAACTGCGAAAACCTTCCCCAGACTTATGAGTATTTGAGAGGACTACGTGCTTATGTCGATGAGCACTACCCCAACCGTATGCTGCTTGCCGAAGCAAACCAGTGGCCCGAAGATTCAGCGGCATACTTTGGTACTGGCGACCTCTGCCACATGAACTTCCACTTTCCCCTGATGCCGCGCATGTACATGGCGATGGCTACCGAAGACCGTTTCCCTATTCTTGATATTCTTGAACAGACACCTGAAATTCCGGAAAACTGCCAATGGGCATCATTCCTGCGCAACCACGACGAATTGACTCTTGAAATGGTGACCGATGAGGAGCGCGATTACATGCGCCGCGTCTATGCCAACGATCCCAAGGCTCGCATCAACCTCGGTATCCGCCGCCGCCTTGCCCCGCTCATGTCGAACGACCGCCGCAAGATTGAGTTGATGAATATCATGCTGCTCTCCCTGCCCGGCACTCCGGTGCTCTACTATGGCGATGAAATCGGTATGGGCGACAACTTCTACCTGGGCGACCGCGACGGGGTACGCACTCCCATGCAGTGGAGTGCCGACAGGAACGCCGGTTTTTCACGCGCCAATCCACAGCGGCTGCAGTTACCAGTCATTATTGACCCGGAATATCACTACGAAGCGGTCAACGTTGAGGTGCAGGAGAGCAATGTCAACTCTCTGCTCTGGTGGATGCGCCACACCATCTCCACCGCCCACCGCTACAAATCGCTCAGCCGCGGCACCATTGAGTTCCTTGAGGTAAGTAACCCTAAAGTATTGGTTTTTATCCGCCAGTTTGAGGATGAAACACTACTCTCGATCATCAACCTCTCAAAAAACGCACAGGCTGTCACTCTTGATCTCTCACGCTTTGACGGATTTCTTCCTGAAGAGGTCTTCAGCCTGAACCGCTTTCCGAAAATCAGGAAAAGCCCCTATATGGTCGCCCTCGGCTCTTATGGTTATTTCTGGCTGAAGCTGATCAAGAATAGTGAAGAGGTTGATACCCGATCCTCACTCGACAAGCCATTTACCTCTGTCAACCGCTGGCCTGCCCTTTTTGCAGGAAAAAGCAGGGAGCTGCTCGAAACCGAAATTCTGCCGCAGTACTATTCGGCGAGCCGCTGGTTTGGAGGCAAGGCCCGCACCATGATGCGCATCTCCATCATCGAGACCATCCCTGTTACAGGAATGCCAAAAGCCAAGCTTCTGGTGACCGAAGTTCGTTACTCCAGTGGCGAAAACGACCTCTATCAACTGCCAGTCTCTTTTGCGCCACTCACAGCCATCAACAAGTCAGACGACAACTTTAGCAAGAGGGTCATCGCAAGAGTGATTATCGGTGAAGAGGAGGGATATCTTTGTGACGCAACGTTCGACAACCAGTTCCTGACCCACCTCTATCACATTGTAACAGGAAAAGAGACGTGGCAGGGAAAAGCTGGAGTTGTTTCAGGCATAAAATCAATGAAACTCAACCCTCTCAATGAAAAATTTGCAGGTACTGAGCCAGAGCCATCCCTGATGGGTGTCGAACAGTCAAACACCTCCATCCGGTTCCACAACGACCTCTGCCTGAAACTCTATCGCCGCATTGAAACCGGCGTGTCGCCTGAGGTGGAGATGTGCAGCGCGTTGAGCGACCACACCTCGTTTACAAATCTGCCCTGCTTTCTGGGTTCCCTGAATTACGACCAGAGTCGCACCAGTCGCTTTTCACTTGGCATTCTTCAGAACTATGTCAAAAACGAAGGAGACGCATGGCAGCTCTCTCTTGATCAGGCAAAGCACTATTACGAAAACGTTCTTGTAAAAATGCGCACCGGTATTGCGGTGCCTGCGCTGCCCGGATTGAGTGGCAACCCTGTCCAGCTCCCCGAAATTATGCAGGAGTTTATTGGAGGAATCTATCTTGGCATGATTGAAAAGCTGGCTGAGCGAACTGCCGAAATGCATCTCTCTCTTGCATCTCTCTCTGATGAACCTGCATTTGCACCTGAAGCCTTTACAACGCTCTATCAGCGCTCTATTTACCAGGCAATGTGTGAGCAGGTCAAACGGGCCGTTATCCTCATCAAGGAGATCATGCCCAAAATGGCCGAAGAGCAGCAGCAACTTGCATCACTTTTTGTCAAGAAGCAGAAACAGGTACTGCAACAGTTTGATCCCATCAGGCTTGAAAAAATTGACACTCTAAAAATCAGGATCCACGGCGACTATCATCTCGGCCAGGTGCTCTTTACCGGAAAAGACTTTGTGATCATTGACTTTGAAGGCGAACCTGCACGCCCTATCTCCGAACGGAAAATCAAGCGCTCAGTCTTCCGCGATATCTCCGGGATGCTTCGCTCCTTCGACTATGCCGCCTTCAGCGCACTGCGACAGATCAAGGAGACTCTGCGTCCCGAAGATTGGCTTGCCCTTGAGCCCTGGGCTGATTGCTGGAGCTTCTACGTTGGTCAGCACTATATCGACAGCTATTTCGACAAAACCAAAAAGAGCGATATCGTGCCGGCAGATGCCAAACAGCGCGAACACCTGATGCGTGGCTATCTGATGAACAAGGCCATCTACGAACTGAACTATGAGCTTAATAACCGGCCAGCATGGGCCGACATTCCGCTGCGCGGAATCCTGAAAATGGTTGAATCCTGAAAAATCGGCTGAATCCCGGTCCTGTCACTCCATGCCAGGGCCGGTTGACGGTTACTCTGCTCGTTTGGCTGTTTGCCATAACAGATCAAGCTCTTCCGGGCTGAACTCCTTCCATTGGCGACCGGATCGCTCCACCAGCTCTTCAACCCTGCTGAAACGGCCAATAAACTTGTTGGTGGATTTCCGAAGTGCATCTTCAGGATTTGCGCCGAGAAAACGGCTGTAGTTGACCAGCGTAAAGAGTAAGTCACCAAACTCATCCTCCTGCTCTTCTCTGGAGACGGCATTTTTCAGTTCACTGATCTCTTCGACAAGCTTGTCAAGCACGCCCGCGTCGCTCTGCCAGTCGAACCCGACACCCGCAACCTTCTTCTGGACACGGTAAGCACGCAACAGCTCTGACATGGCGTTTGGCACACCCTCCAGCAGACGTTTGCGCCCCTCCTTCATTTTGAGACTCTCCCAGTTTTTCAGCACATCACCCTCAGTTTCAGCCAGGGTATCGCCAAAAACATGCGGGTGCCGATGGACAAGCTTGTGGCAAAGTGCCTCAAAAACATCGTCAAAGGAGAAGGAACCCCGCTCTTCACCGAGTTGCACCTGAAAACAGAGGTGCATAAAGAGATCGCCAATCTCCTTTTTCAGCTCACCCTCATCCTGTTGATCGATCGCGTGCACCAGCTCATAGCTCTCCTCAAGCAGCAGATGAGCAAGCGATTCTGATGTCTGCTTTCTGTCCCAGGGGCACTCCTGCCGCAACACCTTCACCAGATCAATGACCCGCTCAAACTGTTCCGTCAAGCACCTCTCTCGCTTCGCGACAATATCTGCCTTCATCTGGTCAACCACTCTTTTTTCAAGCATCACTCAATACATTTTTTTCGTTCACCTCTGATTGCTGCTGAATTTACTCTTTCTTGAGGGTATTTCTTATACTTGCAGAGAGGAATCAGTTTACCACTTTGACTACCAAAAATTATGCAGAGCCCCCTTCTTCCCGAACAGGGAGAGCCAATTGCCGCCATAGCCACTCCTCTGGGCATCGGCGCTCTCGCTGTTGTGCGTCTCAGCGGATGTGGCGTTTTCGCCATAGCACAAAAAGTATTTTGCAAAAAAAACAGCCCTTCATTCCTGTTTGAGCAATCAAAAGGGTTCCGGGCGCATTTCGGCACACTCTATGACCAGGAGGGAGTGATCGATGAGGTGATCGCGCTGGTGTTTCGGGCACCGAACTCTTTTACAAAAGAGGATATGGTAGAGTTGAGCTGCCACGGCGGACCGGTAGTCGTCAAGCACATTCTGAAAGTGTTGCTTGATCATGGGTGCCGACTTGCCGAACCGGGAGAGTTTACTCGCCGTGCATTTCTCAACGGACGCATTGATCTGTTACAGGCAGAGGCCATTGGCGAGATGATCCATGCCCGTTCAGAAGCTGCGTTCCGTACGGCAGTGACCCAGATGCAGGGCACGCTCTCTACACGACTTGATGCCATGCGGAGTGAACTGTTACGATCATGCGCCCTGCTTGAACTTGAACTCGACTTCAGTGAAGAGGAGGTGGAGTTCCAGAGCCGCAGTGAACTGCAGAAAGAGCTTGATGGCTTGCAGCAGGAGCTTGCCCGGCTGACAGACTCCTACCAGCATGGCCGACTTCTCAAAGAGGGGGTGGCAACCGTCATTGCTGGCAAGCCCAATGCCGGAAAATCAACACTGCTCAATGCACTGCTTGAAGAAGAGCGCTCAATTGTCAGCCATCAACCAGGCACCACACGCGACTACATTGAAGAGTGTTTTATCCATGAAAAAACCATCTTCCGCCTGACCGATACCGCCGGGCTTCGCGAGGGGAGTGAGGAGATTGAGCATGAAGGGATTCGGCGGAGTTACAAAAAAATATCTGAAGCCGATCTCATCCTCTATCTGCTTGACATCAGTCGCCAGGACTATCTTGACGATGTCTCTCAGATTCAAACCTTTTTGGAGCACTATCCAGAGGCTCGCCTGATCGTTGTGGCCAACAAAACCGATCTTGCCGAAAAGCCTGATGATCGGCTCTCGGTGCTTCGGGCCAAAGCGGACTGCGAAGTCTGCGGAATTGCTGCGGCAAAAGGGGAGGGGCTTGACGCACTCAAGCAATACATGGCCAGTATTGCAGAGCTGCTGAACAAACAGCAGGAGTCAAGTGTGCTCATCACCAGCCTGCGCCACTACGAGGCACTCCGCAACGCCTCCGAAGCCCTCAGGAACGCACAATCACTCATCAGCCGACAAGCCGAAACGGAGCTGATTGCTTTCGAACTCCGTTCAGCGCTCGACTCCGTCGGCGAAATCACTGGCAAAGTATTCAACGAGGAGATCGTCAATCTTATCTTTGAGCAGTTCTGTATCGGGAAGTAGCCCCCTTCACGGTAGCAGGAACTGACACCGTAAAGGGAGAGAAGATTGTTCAGCTTTGCGTATAGGTGTGGACGCTGTTCTGGGCGGAGGGGAGATAGTTTACCCCAAACCAGCAGACCAGCAGAACGATAAATGAGAGTGCCAGATACCACTGCAACTTTCCTTTCTCAATCTTGTAGCGATACGCATGAAGATAGCCAAGATAGGCGAGCCAGGAGAGAAAAGCCCAGGTCTCTTTGGGATCCCAGGTCCAGTAGTGGCCCCAGGCCTCCTTGGCCCAGAGAGCACCAAAGATTAATCCGAACGAGAGTAACACAAAGCCGAGCAAGGCAAGGTAGTGCGAAACCGATTCTCCATTGGCAGTGCTCTTTGACCTCAGTTGTAGCGAGACATTATGCACGGCGGTCACAGAGGAGGCCGCAAGCAGCACATAGCCAACAAGGTAGACCACAACATGGGGAATAAACCACGGGCTTTGCAACGCCGGCATAAGCGTTTTGTCAAAAACATCAGGGTGGTTCAGGTTGATGACCAGAAAAAATGAAGCCAGCCCCATACAGTAATATTTCAGCCAGGAGATCTTCCATCGGTACTCAACCAGAAAGCCCACGAGAGGAATAAGTGCCGCGTACCAAAGCCGCGTTTCACCAAGCGTTCTGAGCGGTGGACGGTCGAGGATTGACCAGTAAAAGGCAATGAAGGCCACCATCACCAGGGAGCCTGCAAAGGAGAGTAATAAAGCTGGAAGTTTCAGCACAGGAATCTTGCGTACAAAAAAACTCAGCAGCGAACCCGCTGACCAACATACCATCGCAGCCAAAGCCGCAGTTGTAAAATCAAAGATCATGATGCCACCTCTTTCTGTTGAATGCCATTCCAGAAAAACAGCAGATTACCTGCCATAATCATAAAGAAACCGAGATAGACCGCTGGCAGCCAGGGATCCCTGATTGCTTCGATCAGGCTGAGCTGCGACCATCGGCCCGCTTTTTCATCATAACCCATCTGATAAAGTTTCCAGCCCATAAAATCGACAGGGTGGTTGACCTCAACCGTGGCATTAATCTGTTGACCATTGTCACCCTTAACAGTAACGACAGAGCGAAATGCTTTTGGTGTGCCAGGTCTGATTCCTAAATAATATGAGCCTACCTCAGCATCCCGAGTCTCAACAAACGGACTGCCCGTGGTAATCCACTCCTCCTTTGTGCCTTCAGGTGTCTTGACTCTCACCTTCACAAAGGGAATCCCTGCAGCTTTATCGGCTGGATGCAGACGACCATCTTTATCGGGAAGCGCAAAAGGCAATAGATCAAGCACCTCGATATCAACACCATCCCATGAGGCTGTAAGCCCCTTGCGCACAAGCAGAGGAGCTTTCGACCGCTCTGGAATGGGCTGGCCAATCTGCGGATCATACAAAAAAATCTGGAGAGGATACTCTTCAAGCGTAAAGTCCTTCAGAAAAATTGAAAATGGCAACTTCTGCGGAATGTCACTTTCCATGACGTAACCAAGGTGATTATCCTTCCCCTCCTCAACAGGCACCACAAAACGCTGAAGATCGGGAGCACCAAAAATGCCACAGGAGAGTGCTATCCAGAACCCCGCATGAAAAAGAATGAACTGGATGTTCTTGAGGCTGAAGGGCACAAGCCGCCATGAAAGCGACAGTCCGAGATTGGCAAGAAAGAGCAGCACTGTCAGCGCAAAGGGCCAGCTCGAAAAGATCTGGTTAAGTCCAAATAATGCCCAGGGAGAACCCGGCTTGACCTCGCCCTGGGGAAATACTCCACCAATCATTGAGAGTGCTGCAATGGCCACGATGAGGCAGAGGCCAAGAGGAATTCCCCCAAACCACTTGACGGTCGCACTCTCCCTGAACGCAAGGCCAATGCATAGAACAAGCAGGGCAAAAAGAGCAAGAACAATGGCGTTAACGGGCAAGTAAACCCTTGGAACACCCTGACCTGAGGCTGTGTACTGAAGAATAAAACCAAAACAAACAGTCACTGCAGTAAAAAGAGAAGCTTCCCTGAACTCCCAGGGAGGCTGAAACCATCCACGCCTAACAATACCCATAACGATATAATCGAAATAAACTTATTGAAAAATCCCTTGCGCTCGGGAGCAAGTTGTCGTCTCTGTCAATTGAAAACATTGCTCAACACTGAACCCTCTGAAACCCCCGAAATATAACACCGCAGCAATATGCCCCAAAGGTTTTACCGCTTTTTATTGTATACTTAGCAGTCGTTAATAAATAACTATAACAATTTATTTGTGATTTGGCTCAATTTTGTAGTTCCATTCACCATGAAATTTATTTCGTATAATATGGATTTTTTCAAATTCAGAGTCACTGACTTTGATGCCGGGCGGGTATAACGAATTATCCAGTCCTGCTTGGACTTTCAGCCATTTTTTTGTAGTAGTTCCGGCAATCAAATTAATGATGACTTCATGACTAATCAGGGGCTGTCCACGCCAATTCATGCTGATATAACAGAAAAGACGATGTTCAATTTTATTCCACTTGCTGGTACCAGGAGGGAAATGGGAAACATAGATTGGGCATAATTGATCTCATCGGCTAATTTTTGGAGTTCCAATTTCCAAAGCCGCACCCGACTGCCATTGCTGCCACCGCCATCAGCAGTAATCATTAATTTTGACGCATTGACTATAGCGCGGTTTACCCATCGTATGCCACCAGCGGCGAATTGTCTCGACCGCAAAACTTGCTCTATCGTGATCCGTTTCACCACTGGCCCACCCGGTATTATGAATTTACAATGCCTTTAATCACAATATGGAGTTATACTTTCTTTATCTTAAGTTTCTGTACTTACCTCAGATATAAAGAGAACTCAAAAACGGGATTATTGAAACGTCTGTCAAGTTCCTGTCAAGAAAAGACTTAGTTATAAAGTTTATAAACGGTAATATAACAAGATTCACACCAAAGGTCATGAAAGAGAAACTGATTTTTGATCTTTCCCGCGAGGGACGCAAGGGATACAGCCTCTCCGGAAACGATTGTCCTGAACTGCCTCTTGAGAGTATCATCCCCTCAACGTTTCTGCGCAAGGCTCCAGCCGATCTACCGGAGGTGCCGGAGAGCGAGGTGGTGCGCCACTTTGTACGGCTCTCGAACTTGAACCACCACGTTGACAAGAATATGTATCCTTTGGGAAGCTGTACCATGAAGTACAATCCCAAAATAAACGACTACACCTGCGACCTGCCGGGTTTCAGCGCCCTTCACCCGTTGCAGCCTGCAGCAACCACGCAGGGAGCGTTGCAGCTCATGTATGAACTGGCGGAGATGCTTCGCGAAATTGCCGGAATGGCTGCCGTCACCCTGCAACCGGCGGCAGGCGCCCATGGAGAGCTGACCGGCATTCTGTTGATCAAGAAATATCACGAGGCACAGGGAGTAGCAAAACGGCACAAGCTGCTGGTGGTTGACTCGGCGCACGGCACCAACCCCGCTTCAGCCGCGCTGGCGGGCTATGAGATTATCTCCGTGAAGGGTAATGCCGACGGGCGCACCGATCTGGAGGATTTGAAGAGCAAGCTTGATGGTGATGTGGCCGCGCTGATGCTGACCAACCCCAATACCATCGGTCTCTTTGAAAAGGATATTCAGCAGATGGCCAAAATGGTGCACGACAACGGCAGCCTGCTCTATATGGATGGCGCCAACATGAACGCCCTTCTCGGCATCACCCGCCCCGGCGACATGGGCTTTGATGTGATGCACTACAACCTCCACAAAACTTTTTCAGCACCCCATGGCGGCGGCGGCCCAGGCAGCGGCCCGGTCGGTGTCAGCGAAAAACTGGTGCCTTACCTGCCGGTTCCGATTATCGAGAAGGAGGGCACAACCTATAAACTCTCTTATGACCGCCCGGAGAGCATCGGCCGGATGATGAACTTCTACGGCAACTTTGCCGTGCTGGTGAGGGCCTACACCTACATCAGGATGCTCGGACCCGACGGCCTGCGCCGGGTCTCGGAAAATGCCATCATCAACGCCAACTACCTGCTCAGCCTGCTGCTCGAAAGCTACGACCTGCCCTTTCCGAAACCGGTGATGCACGAGTTCTGCCTTTCGGGAGACCGGCAGAAAAAAGCGCACGGTGTCAGAACGCTCGATATTGCAAAACGGCTGCTCGACTACGGCTTTCATGCTCCAACCATCTACTTCCCGCTCATTGTCAGCGAAGCGCTGATGATTGAACCGACCGAAACCGAGTCCAAGGAGACGCTTGATCTGTTCGCAGAAGCGCTGCTCAGCATTGCTCGTGAGGCTGCAACAACGCCGGAGGTTGTGCTGGCGGCTCCGGTGACAACGCCGGTGAAGCGACTCGATGAGGCGATGGCCTCAAGGCAGCTTAACATCTGCTGTTCATGATGATGGGAAGAGCCCGGCTGCTGCTTGTTCAAGAGGTGCTTCAGGCAGCAGCGACCATACTAAAGTGGCAAGTGAGACAGCCTCAAAGCAGCAAACAATGCCAGCTTATTCAATTGCTCTAACCAAATCTCTGATATTCGGTTGCTGATTGTCGAGTTGTGACTGATTTACCATCACACTCCGCCCGGCAACGACACGAGAACCAGATGTCAGACGAACCATTGGGATGCCGAGGGAGCTGGACACGACAGATGCTGTGTTTGCATCGACAATTTCATATTGAAACATCTTGTTGAATGCGGATCGATTTGTGGGGCTCCCGGACCCTGTCGGATGAATATGGAATATATTTGGGTTACTTTGCCAAACAGACCAAATTTCATTTCCAATCTCGTGAACAACGGTACGGAATGCACTGGCTGATCTGACGTATTGAGTTAAACGGTTGCCGATATAGCAATAAATTTTTGGAATCGGTAGTCGAAACTGTTG
>CAIOLC010000013.1 GCA_903859055.1 uncultured Chlorobiaceae bacterium
CTCTCAGTTGAGACTGCAAGTCGTTCTGCCGAACTGAAGGGAGAGATAATCAGTGCCATTCATTTTGGTGGCGGTACCCCCTCTTTGGTGCCTGTTGGCTTTATCGAAAGATGGCTTGATCAAATGGCAACCCTCTGTACTTTTACTCCAGACCTTGAAGTAGCCCTTGAGGCCAATCCGGAAGATCTCAAGACGACAAGTATGGATGAGCTGCGGGCTGCGGGTGTAACAAGGTTAAGCGTTGGGGTGCAGTCGTTTATACCCGAAAAGTTGCGGATCCTTGGTCGAAAACACAGGGCACTGGATGCCCAAAAGATTACTACTGCAGCACTCGAAAGGTTTCACTCGGTGAGCCTTGATCTTATTTGCGGAGTTCCGGGAGAGAATCTTGCAATGTGGGAGGAAGATCTTCAGGTGGCATTGTCGCTTCATCCTCAGCATCTGTCACTCTACATGCTCTCTGTCGAACCAAAAACCCTTCTTCATCGTCAGATATTCAAAGGGCTTCTTTCCGTTCCGGATGATGAGATACAGGCCTCCTTGTATGAAAAAGCGCTTCAAGAAATGGCTTTGCAAGGCTACAACCATTATGAGGTATCCAATTTTTGTCTGCCAGGCCATCACTCCCGTTATAATCTTGCAAGCTGGAAGCGTGAACCATATCTTGGCTTTGGTCCTTCAGCTCATAGTTTTGTTGCTGTTCACGGGCGGGAAATACGGATGGCCAATGTCTCGGGCTTGAGACGCTATCTTGCTGCCCCGCATAATGCTGTAGTTTTTCGAGAAAAGCTGTCACGGGAGGAGCAGTTTACCGAACATGTTTTTCTCTCACTTCGAATAAACAGTGGTCTTGATGTTGACTTTTTGCGGAAAGAAAATAAATTGGGGCATCACTTTTCAGAAAGCGTCGACCAGTTCATGGAGCAAGGGTGGATTCGACAGCAGGAGGGCTTTCTTTATCTGACCGACAAAGGTTTTTTGTTTGCCGATTATATTGCAGGGGCTCTTATTTTCGGGTAACCCAATACATCAGAGTACGTTTCACCTATGACACACCGGAGGATTAACCGAACACTTGCTGCCGTTCTTTTTCTTGTCGCTGAACTTTTATACCTCCGCACCATGGCACCCACCTTCTCTTTCTGGGATTGCGGAGAGTTTATTGCCACGGCTGTCACCCTTGGAATTCCTCATCCACCGGGTGCGCCACTTTTTTTGCTGCTTGGGCGACTTTTTTCCATGCTTCCGTTGTTCAGCGATACGGGAGCACGTGTGAATCTGATCAGTACTCTTGCAAGTGCTGGCACCATCATGTTGACCTACCTTGTCATTATTCGGCTGATCACTCTTTATCGCCACCGTACGCCTGACCTGTGGAGTGCGGCTGAAAAGGTATCAGCGTATGGCGGGGCGGTCATCGGAGCGCTTGCCCTTGCGTTGTCCGACAGTTTCTGGTTTAATGCTGTTGAGGCTGAGGTGTATGCGCTCTCCTCCCTTTTTACGGCGCTGGTTGTCTGGCTTATGCTTCGCTGGTATGAGGAGGCTCCTGAGCCTGGCCACGAACGCTGGCTGTTGCTTGTCATGTACATTATCGGACTTTCCATCGGGGTTCACCTGCTCAGTCTTCTTGCTGTTTTTGCGGTTGCTCTGGTGTACTACTTTAAAAAACATACCGTTTCCATAAAATCACTCAGCCTGCTTGCCCTTGCATCCTCAGGGCTTTTTTTCCTGATATATATTGGAAT
Source organism: uncultured Chlorobiaceae bacterium (assembly GCA_903859055.1). Classification (GTDB taxonomy): domain Bacteria; phylum Bacteroidota; class Chlorobiia; order Chlorobiales; family Chlorobiaceae; genus Chlorobium. The sequence goes on from CAIOLC010000013.1 coordinate 1,746, forward strand.
TATCAAAGGGCTCCCGATTTTGTTGCGTCTTGCCTCCTGGTGGGGACTTTTTCTTTTTCTCCTGCTTCTTGCCTCAATTACATGGTATACGCACAAGCATCGAATGGCTCTTTCGAATACCATCATGATGTCACTTTTGCTCATCGTTATCGGCTATACCTCTTACGGCATGATCTATGCGCGAGCGCAGGCGGGGCCACCCATCAACGAAAACAACCCCTCAACGCCGCTCTCTTTTTTCTCATATCTCAATCGTGATCAGTATGGCGATATGCCTCTTTGGCCGAGACGGTGGTCGCCCGAACCGGTGCATCAGTATTTTTATCAGCAGTATTCGAGTGACCTCGACTATTTTCTTTCATACCAGATGGACAAGATGTACTCCCGCTATTTCGGCTGGCAGTTTATCGGGCGCGAACACGATGGGGAGGGGGCTGGAGTAGACTGGTCGGTGCTGTGGGGAATACCTTTTCTTGTAGGGCTTTTTGGCGCGATAACCCATTTTCGCCGGCAGTGGAAAATGGGACTGGTGGTTACCGCCCTTTTTTTACTCACCGGTGCAGCGCTGGTGATCTATCTTAACCAGACAGAACCTCAACCTCGCGAGAGGGATTATAGTTATGTCGGAAGTTTTTTTGCTTTTGCCCTTTGGATAGGTATTGGTGTTGAGAGCCTTTGGCTGTGGCTTGGGCTGAAATTAAAGCTTTCAGGTAATCGGATGCAGATTTTGGCTGCAGTGCTGACTGTTTTTCTGGGCATTCTGCTGATCAATGGCAGGATGTTGCAGGCGAACTATCGTATGCACGACCGTTCCGGGAACTATGTTCCGTGGGATTGGGCGTGGAATATCCTTCAGAGCTGCGAAAAAGATGCTATTCTTTTTACGAATGGCGATAATGACACTTTTCCGTTATGGTATCTTCAGGAGGTTGAGCGCATCAGGACAGATGTGCGAGTTGTCAATCTGAGCCTTGCCAATACCGGCTGGTATCTTCAACAGCTAAAGAACAGCTCGCCGCGTGGCGCAAAGCCGGTTTCGTTCAGTCTGAGTGATGGAGAGATGACGGCAATTACTTATGTCCCCATTGATTCAGTTGATGCAGTGCTTCCTTCACGTCTTGCCCGTCGGGAGCTGTTGCGTGATGCCCGCGAGCATGGTTTTTCACTCCCATCGGAACCCGTTGATACGATGACCTGGCTGCTCAAACCCGGGTTGACCTATAATGGCCAGGGCTATCTCCGTCCGCAGGATATTGCTGTCTATGAGATTATGATGAATAACTTTGCACAACGGCCCATCTATTTTGCGTTGACGGTCGATCCCGAAAGCATGATTGGTCTTGAAAACTTTCTGCGTCTTGACGGCCTGGCCTATAAGGTGGTTCCTCTCAAAAGTGCCGATCCGATGAGTTATGTTGATCCGGTACTTCTTTATAAAAATCTTATGCAGCGTTACCGATACAGGAATTTGAATAACTCTCGGGTTACCCTTGAAGAGACCTCCAGAAGACTCTGTGGGAACTATACGCCCCTGTTTGTTCGCCTCGCCCTTGAACTGGGAGCGGAGCCTTCAGAAGTTATTGCAATACCTGATGCCTCAGGTGTTGAACGGCAGATCACGCGTGGAACCCTTGCTTTGCAGGTTCTTGAAACGGTATCGAAGCTTTTGCCGCTTTCCCAATATCCCATGAATCCTGAACTTGCCAGTTCAGTGATTGCGCTTTATGTTCTCCTTGGTGAAAAGCATAAAACCTCTGCGTATATTCAGTATCTTGAGAAGTTGAGTAATCACTCCTCACCATCATCTGATCCTCGTCTTTATTTTGCGCTTGCACGGGCATACCGTGATGTTGGCAGAAAAGAGGAGGCGAAGCGTCTTGTTGACTCACTTGGTAAAGAGCTGAAAGAGCCCGGATTGATCAAAGAGTTTGAAACCAAATAAATTACTATGCAGAGAACAATTCATCCAACTGCTCTCATTGGTCAGAGCGCCATTCTTGGAGATGGTGTCAGCATTGGTCCATACTCGGTTATTGAGGAGGATGTCGAAATAGGTGACGGCACCACAATATGGCCCCATGTTCATATTGGTTCAGGCGCACGAATTGGCAAAGAGTGCAAGATCTATACCGGTGCGGTCCTTGCCACCGAGCCCCAGGATCTCAAATTTTCTGGTGAGAAAACCTGGCTCTATGTTGGCGACAGAACCGTTGTCCGGGAGTGTGTTACCCTGAACCGGGGGACAAAGGCAAGCGGGCAGACGGTCATTGGTTCAGATAATCTCTTTATGGCCTATTCTCATGTCGGTCATGACTGTGTTATTGGCAATCATGTTGTTATCGCCAATGGTGTGCCGTTTGGTGGCCATTGTGAGGTTGCTGATTTTGTTGTTGTCGGAGGAGTCTCCGGGGTTCATCAGTTTGTTCGGATAGGTCGTTTTTCAATGATAGGGGCACTCTCCAGAGTCACTCTTGATGTTCCTCCTTTTGTGATGGCTTCAGGCAATGAATCATTCCGCTTTGAGGGTCTTAACAGTATTGGCCTCAAAAGGAGAGGGTTTGGTTCGGAGAAGATAACCATGATCAAGGATGCCTACAGGATTATCTTTCAGTCAGGGCTTCTGCTTTCCAATGCTCTGGAGAAGGTAAAATCGGATCTTCCCCCCGAGCCTGAACTGCTTGAGATTCTTGATTTTTTTGTATCCGGAACTCACGGGAGAAAATTTATCAGGCCATTCAATCACAAATAGTCAAGGTAGCGCAATGTCTCAATGGGCAATTGGTATAGATTTTGGCGGTACAGCAATCAAGGCGGCGGCCGTTGATGAAGAGAGGGGTATCCTGAGCGACAGGAGGGCGTTTACTGATACAACATCAGGACCTGCTGGCATAGCGCGTCAGCTTTCTGGAATTATTGCTGATCTTTATCGTGAAGCTTCCGCGAAAAATGGTTCCGGAAACTTTGCCGGTGTCGGTGTTGGTGCTCCCGGAGCGGTTGATGCGGAGAAGGGGTTGCTCAGTTATCCTCCCAATCTGCCCGGCTGGACGGTTTATCCCCTGCGGGATGAACTGCAAAGCTCTCTTCTTGAGAATGAGGCTCTTTCTCTCCCAGTTTTTCTCGACAATGATGCCAATGTGGCTGCTTATGGTGAAGCGATGTATGGTGCTGGGAGAGAGTTCAGGGACTTTCTCATGGTGACTCTTGGAACTGGTGTCGGTGGTGGAATAGTGCTGAATAGAAAACTTTATCGCGGTACTCAGGGGACGGCCGGGGAGGTTGGGTTCATGATTATTGATTTTGAAGGGACAACTATCCATGCTGGTATACGGGGTACTATCGAGAGCTTTATTGGTAAAAAAGGAATTCTTGCCATTGCTCGCTCCATGATTGATGCAAGCCCCGAGCCTTCTTTGGCAAGGGAATTGTGTGGAAATGACTTTTCACGCCTCTCTCCTCGACATATCGAGCAAGCGGCTCTTGCCGGCGACAAAGTCTCCCTTGCTCTCTGGCATCGGGTTGGTTCTCTTCTTGGTGTAGGGCTTGCCAATGTTGCTGTGCTGATGGATATCCGAAAATTTGTTATTGGAGGGGGCATTTCTGCTGCAGGTGATCTTATTTTTGTCCCTGCTCTTGATCAGCTCCGACGGTCAATGCTGCCCTCAATGCACGAAGGTCTCGAACTGGTGCCTGCGCTTCTTGGCAACAAGGCAGGGATGTATGGTGCTGCCGCCCTGTGCTTTGGTTAATAACATAAAAAGCATCTCATCATGCACGAACAGGTGCTGCACCTTCTCTTTCCCAATGTCTGCCTGATCTGTCAGAAACTTCTTCTTCCTGATGAGAGGTATTGCTGCGGTGGCTGCATGGTTGATTTTGATCCCTTTACCACCCCCGCAGAGTCTGAAGAGGAGCTGCGTCGTACTATTCTTGCTCATTTTGGTCTCCACTTTCCATTTGAGCATGGTTGGTGCCGTTACCTGTTTCACAAAAAAAGTCCCTTGCAGCAGGTGCTTCACTCCATGAAGTATGAGGGTCTTTTTCATTTAGGTACAACGTTGGGTCAGCAGCTTGGCAACTGGATGGTTGAGAGCGGGAGTTTCGACGCAATTGATTGCATTGTGCCGATCCCCCTTCATCGGCTGAAAAAAATTGAACGTTCTTACAATCAGTCAGAAAAAATTGCCGAGGGTCTCGGTCAATCACTGAAAAAACCTGTTCGATCAAAATTGCTTGTGAGAAAACGTTTTACCGTGTCGCAAACCGGACTTTCGGCCAGGGAACGGGAAAAAAATTCTGCAGGGGCGTTTTTAGCCACAACGGGCGTGAGTGGTCTTCATGTTCTTCTTGTTGATGATGTCATTACCACAGGTGCCACCATGGCAGCAGCGGCAGAAGCACTGCGTGAGGCTGGTGCTGCAACTGTTTCGCTTGCTGCAATAGCATTGGCAGCCAAAGAGGAGTTATGACGATGGAACTCTTTTACACTCTACCGGAAAACGTCAATCTGCATACACGGATGCTGGTGATTGATGGTGATGAGTTTCATCATCTCGTGAGGGTGTTACGAAAAAAAGAGGGTGATCAGATTCTTGTGACTGACGGTAACGGTTTACGCTGTGAAGTACGGATAGTGCATCTTGGCAAAAGCTCTCTGGATGGAGAGATTCTTGCATCTACCACTGTTGACTCACCAAAAACTGAAGTGACGGTTGCACTTTCAATGCTCAAGGCTCCGCAGCGGTTCGATTTTTTTCTGGAAAAGGCGACTGAGCTGGGTATCTCGTCTATCATTCCCATGATGACGGCAAGGACCATCTCCCTTCCATCGAGTGACAAAGTGCAGGGCAAGCTCAGTCGATGGAGGACGATCATCCTCTCTGCTGCCCGTCAGTCAAAACGCTATTATCTTCCGCAACTCTATGAACCCTTCTCTTTCAGCAAGGTACTGACGCTTCAGGGTTATGATCTCAGGCTTATTCCCTATGAGGGTTCGGAGGTGTCACCAAAGGTGCGATGTGCTGGAAAAAAGATACTTTTTCTCATTGGCGGGGAGGGTGGCTTTACCGAAAGCGAGGTGGCTGCTTCCGAGGCTGCTGGATGTAGCCCAATCTCTCTGGGGAGAACGATTCTCAGGGCGGAGACTGCTGGAATATTTGCAGTAGCCTCTGTGCGTTCGCAGCTTCTTCAAGAGGATTGCGTGCAGTGGTTTTAAGGCTTTTTTTGAGACTCAATAAAAACGATCATGAACCGAATCAGAGCAAACCAGGTTATTCTTCTCCTCCTTCTCCTGTTTATTTCGACACTTTTTTTTGTCATGATCCGTTACTTTATCATGGCAATTTTTCTTGCTGCTCTTTTTTCAGCTCTTGCCATGCCGGTTTTCAGCCGATTTGAGCGCTGGTTCAGAGTGGGCAAAGGTGTCAGTGCGGGGTTGACGATGCTCACCCTGCTGCTGATTGTGGTGCTTCCTCTGGCAACGCTGCTCGGTGTTGTTGCCAAACAGGCTGTTCGAATCAGTCGGATTGCTCTTCCGTGGGTCCAGCAGCAGATTCTCGAACCAGCCACTTTTGCTCAGCAACTGCGTGCACTCCCTTTTTATTCTGATCTCGAACTGTATCGTGAGGATATTCTTCAAAAAGCAGGCGAGCTTGCCAGTACAACAGGCGCGATGCTGTTCAATTCACTCTCTGCATTTACCTCTTCAGCAGTGAATGATCTTTTTTTGCTTTTCATCTTTCTCTACACCATGTTCTTTTTTTTACGTGATGGACGAGAGTTGCTGGCAAAGATGCTCTCTTTTCTTCCTCTTGTCCCTGCCGACCAGCATCGTCTGCTCGACAAGTTTCTCTCAGTGAGCAGAGCAACCATCAAAGGGAGTATGGTGGTTGGCATGGTGCAGGGCTCGCTGGCTGGTCTTGCCCTGCATTTTGCTGGTATCGACAGCGCTCTTTTTTGGGGTACAATTATGTCGTTGATATCAGTGGTTCCAGTGCTGGGCCCGCCACTTGTCTGGATTCCTGCGGTGATTTATCTTGCCGCCACAGAGCAGTATGCGCAGGCCATTGGAGTCTTTCTTTTTTGCAGTCTTGTGGTTGGCCAGATTGACAATATTATCCGTCCCATATTGATAGGACGCGACACTCAGATGCACGAGTTGCTGATTTTTTTTGGAACGCTTGGTGGTATCGGGCTTTTTGGGCTCTTTGGCTTTATTCTCGGCCCGATTGTCGCCGCTCTTTTTATGACAATATGGGAGATGTACGGGGAGAGTTTTAGCGACTACCTCTCAGAGCTCCAAAGTGACAGGCCGTCCGGTCATGGGTGATACTTGTTGCTGTGGCCCCATAAATGCTTGTGCTTGTTGAGGATGCGACCCTGATGATGCACGACAACCCATAAAAAAAGCGACCCTTCGATCGCTTTTTTTTGTGCAGTTTCTGCGAAGCTTAATTGCCTCTGACAACCTCTTCAGTTGAAAAGAAGAAGGCTGCTTCAATGGCAGCGTTCTCATCAGAGTCAGAGCCGTGGACGATGTTTTCACCCTTGCTGTCGGCATAGAGCTTGCGAACAGTACCCTCATCAGCCTGTGCCGGATCGGTGGCACCAATCACCGTACGGAAATCAGCAACAGCGTTATCCTTCTCAAGAATGATTGGCACACAGGGGCCGGAAGACATGAACTCAACCAGCTCGCCATAAAAAGGGCGCTCGCGGTGTACCGCATAAAACTCTCCGGCAGTCTCGGTGGTGAGGCGAATTTTCTTCATGGCCACAACGCGAAAGCCGGCGCGCTCGATGTGGTTAATGACGGCACCGACAAGATTTTTGCGGACGCAATCGGGTTTCAGGATGGTAAGCGTTCTTTCCATAATAGTATGTGCAATGTTGAATGTTACAGAAGCATACAAGTTCGTGGGCGAAGATACGGAAAAACGGTGGATTATTGAAACTCACACCCCGTCAATCCTCGCCAGCAGATCCTTCATCGGCTGATAGAGAATTGGCAAAAAGTCGCTGTAGGCCAGCAGTACCATGCCCGCTTCATCAACCAGCACGTAGGCGCGTTGCGACATGCCGAGAAAGCCGAGGGCATCGTAGGCTTTTGCCACTGTTTTTTCAGTGTCGCTCAAGAGGGTAAAGGGGAGCTGATTGCGTTCAGCAAAGCTTTTGTGCGAGGCGGCACTGTCGGAGCTGATGCCGAGCACGGCAATGCCGCGTTTGGTGAATTCGAGCACATTGTTCCGGTAGTCGCACAATTGGGCGGTACAGACTGGTGTGTCGTCGCCCGGATAAAAGATAATCAGCACTTTCTTTCCGCTGAAGTCGGAGAGTGAGAGCTGCTTTCCATTGCCGTCAAAAAGGGTAAATGCCGGTGCTTTTGTTTTTTCTGCTATCATGGTAGAGTACTGTTTGTTATGCTAAGTATTTATTTTATTGATAGTTAATTATAACGTACCCATTCAGTGTTTGCGATCAAGATTGTTCCCAATGATAGTTATTTCGCTCGTATTCTGAGCATTTAATCGCATTACGGGTGAAATATGGAATAACCTGAATGAGTCAGCAATAAAAATAAAAAAAGAATGCAAAAATATCACAATTACTTATATCATCTGCCGTTAACATTAATAAATCAGAGATGATACCTATGCAGTTCACTTTTCTTTTCCTGGACGAGTTGCGTATTCCTCCAGGAAACTGTCAAGAAGAAGAGGCCATGATACGCATAAACAACACATCGGGCACTGGAATTACAATTGAACGGGGCTGTTGCTGTTCCTGTCGGCTATGACAATTGTTCTGACTTTCTGTGAGGTGATCCAGATGCGGGTACGAAAGCAATCTACACCGGCTCTTGGTCAAGGGTGATGTAAATGGACGCTTGGTGGGATTCATTGCGTTTTTTTTGTTCATACAATTAGTAATACGTACAAGCTGTTTTGGCAGGATCATTGTATAAATCTTGAAATTGATTTATACTGACAAAGTGTTAAGTCGTGTATAATGGTTTATGGTTCTTTGTCAGCAGTCAACCTGTTTTGAAATGACTCACAGCCAAAACTGTCGCATGGTGGTGGTTTAGCTGCTGACGGGATGTGTGACAGGGTATTTTTCTGCTTTCAAAAGGATTTTGTCAATTACCCATTTTCTGTAGTCAGCACAATCACGTTTACATGGTTGTGCGTCATGGCGCTGATGAATGGTTTCAATCATAACTCTCAAGGGGAGTCCTATCATGTCACAAGGTACTGTCATTACCGGAACGGTCAATACAGGGGAGAACCTGACCGGAACTATCGGAGAAGACATTATTACAGGTCTGGATGGAAATGATTTGCTCCTTGGAGGGGCAGGAAATGATACTCTGATTGGAGGATCGGGCAACGACACCCTTGATGGTGGAGGAGGCATGAACACTGTTGTACTCTCTGGAAGTCGTCTGGATTACCTGATACCCTCGCCGATCAATCTTGATGCCAATGGTTTTGTGATCAGGTTGAGTCCTGATGCCGTGGGTATCACTGATGGAACTGATACCCTGTCGCACATTCAGGTGATCCGGTTTGCTGGTGAGACCGATCCTGTATTTCAGACACTGGTGCTGGATGACCACTCCGATGCGGCAGATCCCGGTAATGTTGAAATTCAGTATGGTCAGGTTGTCACTGGTGTGAAAAACTTCACCAACGATACCGACTGGTTCAGGTTGGCCACGGTGGCCGGGCAACAGCTTGATATTGAGTTTTTACAAGGGAAATATCATGCAACTCGTTTGGCTTTTTCAGAGGGTAGTAGTGCTGGTTATGGAGGTAATCCGTCATCCCTGACAGTCAGTCAAACAGGAACACAAGATATCTCTTTTTGCGATAATGCGTTGGATTGGTATGGTAGTTACTATGGCCCCGCCAGTACCTACGCCTACTCGTTCATCATTCGACGCAACTGGACAGGCTCGGCAGGCAATGATGTGATTGATGGTACAGGTCTGTATGAACACCTTGTTGGCGGAGCAGGCGATGATACGCTGACGAGTGGGGCCACGTCGGACAGTATTGAGGGAGGAAGTGGCAATGACGTTCTGAAGGGCGGGGCTGGTAATGATTTTCTCCATGGCGGCACTGGAGTAAATACGGCAGTCTATGACGGAAATCAATCAGACTATGATGTCGTATGGCAGGGAGGTGTCACGTGGAAGGTTACGGCCAAAGGAGGCGGAGCTGATGGTGTTGATACACTGACCGATATACAGAGACTTCAGTTTGCCGATCAGAGCGTGATACTGGATGACTACTCAAACGGAGTAGATCCCGGGTTGCTCAGTGCAACCTTTGGTCAATTCATCATCGGCAAGGCGAATTACGGTGGCGACAGTGACTGGTTCCAGTTTGATTTCGGGAAGCTTGGTATTGGCAAAACACTGATGTTCACACTTGAAGGCGGAGGCTCCGGCGAGCGGGTTCACTTCACCAACAGTGACGGGTATATTCTCTATTTCAAGAACGCCACCGGTCAGGATGTTGAGTGGCTGAGTACCGGTCAGTCAATGGTTTTGACTCCGGATCGTTGGGGATGGAACAGCGAAGGCGGTCAATTCATCGGTGGCAAAGCCTACGTCCAGCTTTATGTGGATGGAGCATCGAACAGCCCATACACCCTCTCCATATCTCGTTACCTTGAGGGAACGGCAGGTGCAGATATTCTGACGGTAACGGACAAGATCGATGAAATTGCAGGGCTTGGTGGCGATGATCTTCTGACGGGTTCAATTCGTTCGGAACGACTGCTGGGAGGCGAAGGCAATGACCAACTGTTTGGTGATGCGGGAGACGACTATCTGTCGGGAGGCTCAGGTCTGAACGCGGTTCAGGGGGGAACCGGTGATGACACGATTGACGTTTCAGGCCGCACGGTAGTTCAGGATACGATTGATGGCTGCGATGGTACGGATACGCTTCGGGTATCTGGGCAAACTGATTTGACCGGAGCATCCATAGTCTCCGTAGAGGTTTTA
>CAIOLC010000014.1 GCA_903859055.1 uncultured Chlorobiaceae bacterium
CGACAACATCAACCCTTTCATTACTTTTTATTACCGGTAAAGAATACTCCCTCTTTTCCGACTGGTTTATAAGGCTTTTTAAAAGTTTTTTTGGCACCATAAGGTGACTCTCGCTCCTGATCTTCCATTTTGGTAAGTCGCAACTGACGCCCGCAGACCCTCACCTTTCTCAACTCATGAAAGATATTATCGGGCATACCCTGAGGCAGTTCAACGGTACTGTACCCTTCGTTGATGGAGATGTGGCCCACCGATTCAGGATCAAGTCCAACTTCATTCAAAATAGCGCCAAGAATATTGCCCGCCTTGACTCCATGCTCACTGCCTACTTCAAGACGGTATCGCTCCTTCCCCTCGTCGCCATAGGATTCACCCTTCCCTCTCCTTTTTACCGGCCCGCGATCACGGTCAGCGCCCCTCTCTTTGTCGAAACCACGCTCCCTGCTACCAGCTCCTTCTCGCTCCTCGTTAAATCGGGATTTCTCTGGCTTGTTCGACAAAAGAAGCGGTGTTTCGCCCTGAACAATTGCGGCAAGTGCTGCAGCGGCATCAAGCACAGGCACATCATGCTCCTGGCAATACTGCTCAATGAGATTGGTGAAAAAGCCCAGCTCTTCAGCCGCAATCCGGTCGGTGATGCGCTGATTAAACTTTGCAATCCGCTTGTTGTTGATCACCTCTGTCGTTGGAAGCACCATCAGCTCAATACGACTGTGCGTTGCCCGCTCAATAGAGTAAAGCATGTTTTTCTCTCTCGGCGAGACAAACAGGATAGCGTCACCGGCACGCCCGGCACGACCTGTTCGACCAATCCGGTGAACATAGGACTCGGTATCGGATGGAATATCGTAATTGATCACATGGCTGATGCGCTCAACATCAAGACCGCGAGCGGCCACATCGGTCGCTATGACAATACTCAACACGCCGCTCTTGAGCTGCTCGACGGTGCGCTCGCGCTGACTCTGGGGCATATCACCATTCAGTGCAGCGGCACCATATCCCCTTGCCTGAAGTTTTTCGGCAAGCTCAATCGTCATGGTTTTGGTTCGCACAAAAATAAGCATCCCGTCAAATGGCTCAACTTCAAGAATTCGCGTCAGAATATCAATCTTGTGGCTGCCACCAACAATCCAGTAGCGCTGACGAATAGTGTCAACCGTTGTGGTTTTGGTCTGTATCGTCACCTCAGCAGGGTTGTTCAGATACTTCTGTGCAATTCGGCGAATCGGCGGTGGCATGGTTGCCGAGAAAAGGGCAACCTGGCGTCCTTTGGGTGTCTGCTCAAGAATCCACTCAACATCGTCAATAAATCCCATGCGAAGCATCTCATCAGCCTCGTCAAGCACCAGGCATTTGAGGGTGTTGAGATTCAGTGTACCTCGCCGTATATGATCCATGACACGACCGGGTGTTCCAACAATAACATGCACTCCCCTTTTCAGCATGCGTAGCTGAATCCCATAATCCTGTCCGCCATAGATCGGAACAACATGAAATCCCTTGAGATATTCAGCGTAGCGCTGAAACGCCTCGGCAACCTGTATGGCAAGCTCCCGTGTAGGGGCAAGCACCAGTGCCTGGGGCTCGGCCTGTTCAAGGTTGATATTGGAGAGTATCGGCAGAGCAAAAGCGGCAGTTTTTCCCGTGCCGGTCTGTGCCTGCCCGAGAACATCACGTCCTTCGAGAATAAGGGGGATTGTCTGAGCCTGAATAGGTGTCGGGTTTTCGTAGCCAACCTCCTGAAGCGCTCTCATTAAGGGCTCGGCAAGCTGAAGGGCGTTAAAATCCTGCGGCAATAGTTGCTGTTCTTTCATAGTGTTATGTTTTCTTTCCAGATCATTGATAAAAATGCCTCGCGTGAGGCGCGAGTGGCAGCAATGCAGGAA
>CAIOLC010000015.1 GCA_903859055.1 uncultured Chlorobiaceae bacterium
TACAAAACAATTTACGTTTTCAAAAACCAATTTTATTCCGATGATAACGAGACTTCACTCGTCTCTTCTTCTTGGTGAATTTGGTGTTTGGGTGATGGGTGTTTGTGCAATTGTCTGGTTTATTACGCTGTTCTTGGGAATAGCACTAAGTTTGCCAAAAAGTGGCAATAAACTCTCATCATGGGCTTCGTTGTTTAAAGTGAGATTAAAACAGGGTCATTACAAAATCAACTATGATTTACACCAGTCATTATCAGTATTGATTTTTCCAATTCTCGTTATAGTCTCGTTTACTGGAATTTATTTAAATTTCCCCGATCTTGTAAAACCAATTATTAATGTTGTTTCACCATTGACACCCTCTCCACAAATTACTTCCGAAATTCCATATAAAAAAAATGCATCTGCATTTAGTGTGGATGACGCAATTATAAAAATTAAAAGTTCATTTCCTAAGGCAGTTGTATCCTCTGTGAATTGTGATCCTACAAAAGGAGTATACAATATTCGTTTTTATTTGCCGGGTGATGTTTCAAAAAGCGGGAGTAATAATGCCTATATAAGTAAGACTACTGGTCAAATTCAATATGTCAAGTTAGCCAAAAATGGTAGTGTTGGAGATGCTTTTGTGAGTTGGATGCATCCCTTACACAATGGAAATGCTTTTGGTATATTCGGGCAAATTGTAATATTGATTAGTGCTGTTATCTTGTCTGTCATTTGCGTTACAGGCTTGAATATTTATCTTGGAAAGCTCTCTTATCGCCAAAAAAGAGCAATATAATGTTGCTAATATTTGTATTATTATCTGTTGCTTTCAAGATTACACCATAATTAATCCCGAAAGCCATGTGGTGGACTTATGCATTACTCTCAGCATTATTTGCTTCGTGTACCGCAATACTTGCCAAAGTTGGTGTAAAGGGTATTAACTCCGATCTCGCTACGGCAATACGAACGATATTCATTCTGCTGATTGCCTGGGGAATTGTCTTTGCCCGAAAAGAGTATACTGCTCTTCCCCTGATATCCAGCAACAACTGGCTTTTTCTTGGCTTGTCGGGTATTGCTACCGGCCTGTCATGGATTTTTTACTTCAAGGCGCTGCAACTGGGCAATGTGTCACAGGTTGCTCCGGTTGACAAGTTGAGCGTTGCACTCACCATTTTCCTCTCAGTAGTGCTTCTGCACGAAGTTGTTTCGGTGAAAGTTTTGCTTGGCGCACTGCTTATTGTTGTTGGCTCTCTCATCATTATTCTTTGAGTTGTTCTGCCCGGTTCCCGATCAACGAGTGAGCTGGAATATTTCCTCCCGGATAATCAGGAGAAAAGCGTCATTTATCTCCCCCTCTTTGCTACGGCCAAATTTTATGGTAATTTCATGAAATTTCTGTTGCTGAAACTCATCAATAATCAATACCCATAACCTGTTGGAGAAAAAATATGAAGCGCGTTTTTTACTTTTTTGTGACCAACCTTGCCATTATGCTGGTGCTCTCTGTGACCATGAGCATCCTGGGCGTACAACCCTATCTGAATGCCAGTGGCCTTGATCTTGGCAACCTGCTGGTTTTTTCCTTTATCATCGGGTTTGGTGGTGCCTTTCTCTCACTGGCGCTTTCAAAATGGTCAGCCAAGCGCATGTCGGGCGCTGTTGTGATTAAAAACCCGACTACGGCAACGGAGCAGTGGCTGGTCAATACCGTGAGAAACCAGTCGCAGAGGGTTGGCATCACCATGCCTGAAGTTGCCATATTCAACTCGCCGGAGGTCAATGCTTTTGCCACCGGCATGACAAAAAACCGATCGCTGGTAGCGGTCTCTGCCGGACTCTTGAATACCATGACCCGCGACGAAGCCGAAGCGGTGCTGGCGCATGAGATGTCGCACATCACCAATGGCGACATGGTGACGCTGACCCTGATTCAAGGCGTTCTGAACACCTTTGTCGTTTTCCTTTCACGCGTTATCGGCTATGCGGTCGACAAATTTGTCTTCGATACCAGACGGGGTACCGGCCCTGCATCTTTTATCGTCCGGATCGTCGCAGAGATACTACTTGGCATTGCGGCCTCGGTTGTGGTGATGTGGTTCTCACGCCAGCGGGAGTTTCGTGCTGATGCCGGAGCGGCCGGGCTTGCAGGCAGAGAGAAGATGATTGCCGCACTTGAAAAGCTGAAGATGCAGCAACTTCCTTCGGCCCTGCCCAAGCAAATTGCCGCCTTTGGAATTTCAGGCAAGGAGAGCCGTGGGTTGAGGAGGTTATTCTCGACACACCCAACTCTGGATGAGCGCATTGCAAGGCTTCGCGGGCAGCAGGCTTGAATCGAAAGCTCAGGAGTAAAGGATTTCTTTACTCCTGCGTTATAGTTGAAAAGGGGGAGGCTCAGGTTCGATTCCTGAGTGAGTCACGAACATAAATATCAAAAAATGCTATATCCCTTACACAGAAAACAAGTTTATCGAGCAGCCCGCTCGCCATCAGATTATTCACCGGATTTGACTGAATAGCAGTGTCGATTTCTATTATAATACAGTCAAGAGCAAACTAACGAATAAGGCAAACGCCATGTATATCGACCATATCGAAATCGAGAATTTCCGAACCTTTCGGAACAGCAAAATCACCTTTTGCCATGCGGATCAGGATTTCGTTGCCCTCGGGATGCCTGAACCGCAATTGCCAAATATGAACTTGCTGCTTGCCAACAATGGCTATGGCAAGACCTCTTTGCTCAAGGCAATTGCACTGGCCGCTCTTGGCCCTGCGGTGGGAAAATCAGGGATTTATCCTTACCACCTTATCCGACGGGAGAGTGGTCGAAAAGAGCTGGAGCGAGCTGTGCTGAAGGCGAGTTTCAGGGCACATGAACAGGATGCTGCTCCAGTCAGTTACCTCGAATCATGCGTTGAAGTGACTCCCGAGGGTGACCTGGAAATACTCGAGTGGACGCATGGTGACTCAAGAATTTGGTATCCTGTTTTTAGTTCTGGCTCAGACGCATTTTTTATGGTTGGCTATGGTGCAACTCGGCGGGTTTCAAAGTCCAACAGGATGGAGCAGAGTGGAAAATCATCACCCCGTGCAGCAAGGGTTATGGGGTTATTTGAAGATGATTATTCACTGCGTCCACTCAACACGTGGCTGCCTCGATATAAGGAAAGTAAACAGTTGATTGAGCGATACGAAAAATTGGAAGATGAAAACTCGTCTTACGAAAATCCTGTACCGTTACCATTTGAGCTTGACTTAAGAGAGCGTTATGACCAGGTGGTGCATTTATTGAACCGTCTTGTTGGCAAAACTGATTGGGAGTTTACTGGAAAGCAGGACCATGAAGGTGAGTATCTTTATGGAAAAAATGGGGCAGAAGTTCCATTTCCTGCGTTGTCGGATGGTTATCGTGCATTTTTTGGATGGCTTGGAGATTTGTTGTTTCACGTTTGCGAAACCTGTCCACCGGGAAAGAAGCTCAAGGAGAATAAAGGTATCGTGATGGTGGATGAAATTGACCTCCACCTGCATCCTCAATGGCAGATGACGGTATTGCAAACACTGGCCAAGGAATTCCCGAATATTCAATTTATTGTCACCTCTCATAGCCCGCTGATTGTCGGCTCTTTGGAATGGATGAACATTATTGTGATGAAACCCGGTACGAAGCAGTCGAGCACCATGGAGCGAATTGAGTGGGCGGTGCACGGACTTGATGCCGACCAGGTGTTGTTAACGGACTTTTTCGGGCTGGATTCCACCCGAGCATCAGGGAAGAAGCGAACGCTCAAGGCACTCAGCTTGAAGGCACGCGAGGGCGACACTGATGCTGCGAAAAAACTGCTTGAGCAAATGAGCCGAGGTGTGGAGACGGGGAAATGATTGCGTATCGGATCACGCAGGCAGAATTGGAGGCACTCATTGAAGCAGAATCACCGAGATGGTTGAAAAAAGCTTCATCACGCACTGCCGGTTTTCGCGAGAGAAATTGCTATGATGAGAGTAGCACGATCTGGAGCGATGTCAAGGCAGTGTATATGCGCCTGCAGGGTGACTGCAAGTGTGCATATTGTGAGAGGAAGTTGGAGTCAAGATCTTTTGGCAAAATTGAACAGGATGTTGATCACTTCAGGCCAAAGTCTCGTATCCGTGCGTGGAAGTTGCCCAAATCTCTCAAGGATCAGGATATTATGGTAACCGCAGTGCCCGATGAAAAGCGTGGATATTTTCTGCTCCCTTATCACCCTTTAAATTACCTGGCAGCCTGCAAGCCTTGCAACTCTTTGCTCAAAAAGGACTACTTTCCCATTGCTGGTAAATATGATCTGGCGGGGGATGATCCGGCACAACTTCACATCAAGGAGAAACCGCTTCTCATCTGTCCGATAGGTGATTTTGATGATGCACCGGAAGATTTGATTCGATTTTATGGAGTGTCACCGCAAGCTATCGCACCGAATGGGTTCAATCGGGAGCGTGCGTTAGTCACCATTGAGTTTTTCAAGCTTGATGACCCAACGGAGCGAAAGCACCTTTTTCGAGAGCGAGCCTTTATTATCGTTGCTTTGTATCCGCAACTGGAAAAGCTTGTTGATGGAGCAATGGATCGTGAAAAAGATGATGCGCAACAATTGGTGGAAGGGTTTACCTCCCCAAAATCAGCGCATACAAATTGTGCACAAAGTTTCAGGGATCTTTTTCAAAATAATCGAGCTGAGGCAAAAGCTATTTTTGAGAGTGCCTCCCAACTAATCATTTCGATGTCATAAGCCATGCCACTGTTTTAGCCAAAAATTCTTATTATGTCGCAAAAATTAATGCTGAAAATCTTGAAAAAGTACCATCATGAGCGGCTTGCCGAAGTGTCAAAAATGTAATTCGGAATACACCTACGAGGTTGGGGTCCTCTTGACCTGCCCCGAGTGCGCCCACGAATGGAGTTCGTCGGAACCTTTGTCGGAAAAGGGCCGTGTCTGGAAGGATGCCAATGGGAACCTGTTGCAGGATGGTGATACGGTGACGGTGATCAAGGATCTCAAGGTCAAGGGCTCTTCATCGCCGCTCAAGGGTGGCACGAAGGTGAAGAACATTCGCCTTGTCGACGGTGACCATGACATCGACTGCAAAATCGATGGTTTTGGGGCGATGCAATTGAAGTCCGAATTCGTCAGAAAAGCCTGAGAACACAGGGGCCACCTTCGCCATCAGTACAATTGATGCAGCTCCAGCCGCCTCAGTTTTGGGGCCAGTTTTGTTGTTGCTGCAACCACAGCCAGCGTCATCACTCCTCCAAAAATCACTGATGGTATCAGCCCCATCAGGCGTGCGGCAATACCTGATTCCAGAGCCCCCAGTTCGTTGGATGAGCCAATAAAGATGCCGTTGATGGCGGAAACACGACCACGCATGTCGTCGGGGGTCACCAACTGCATGATGGTGGTGCGCATCACCACCGACACACCGTCGCAAATACCCGAGAGTATCAAGAATGAGCCTGCAAGCCAGATACTTGTGGATAAGGCAAAAGAGATGATGCAGAGACCGAATCCTGCCACAGCCGCCAGCAGCCAGCGCCCGGCATGAAGATTGATTGGGTGCCGGGCAAGGAAAAGGCCTGTTGCAACAGCACCTATTGCCGGGGCTGCACGAAGAATGCCGAGCCCCTCCGGGCCGTAATGAAAAACATCCTGAATAAAGGCAGGCAGCAGAGCCACCGCGCCACCAAAAAGTACTGCAAACATATCGAGTGAGAGTGCGCCGAGGATAATCTGGTTGCTGAAGACAAATCGGAGTCCTCCTGCAATACTGGTGAAGATGGGTGCGCTTTCCGCCGGAGGAGGCTCTTTGACGCGGAGCGACAGCAGAGATGCGGCAGCGACAAGGCTCAAAAGAGCAGACACCCCATAACCAGCACTTTTGCCTGCCCATCCAACAAGAATGCCTCCTAACGCCGGGCCGACCACCAGCCCAAGCTGGAAGACGGAGCTGCCGATACTGGAGGCACGTGCATATTCTTCGCGGGGCAGAATGATGGCAAACATCGAACTGTATGATGGGCTTATAAAGGCGCGAGCAACCCCATTAAAAGCAATGGCGCCGTAAAGCCACCAGACGGTATTTCCGTTTATCCAGCCAACAGCCACAGCCGTAAGCACCATTGCGCTAAGAAAAACCATCAGAGAGGCGAGTACTCCAAAGAGGCGGCGAGAGTGGTGATCTACCGCATAGCCGGCAAAGAGTGCACAGGAGAAGTAGGGGATAACCTCAGCCAGCCCGATTAAGCCAAGCGCAAGAGTGTCGTGCGTCAGTTCGTAGATGTGCCAGCCAACGACAATCGCCATCATCTGATAGGCAAGCACGATAAAGAGTCGAAAGGACAAAAGCTTGAAAAAAGGTCGATTCGAGTAAGCAGAAAATTGCATGAAGCAGGTATCGGATTGTTATAAATGACGACCTTCAGTGAAGAGGCGTTTGTAGAAGAATCCACTGGTGTGTGTCATAAATGGTGTCTGGTATAAAATGAGTAGGCGAACCAATATCCTCCGCGCTGCACACCGAGGCTCGAATGAGCTTCGATCTCCGCATCCTTGATCTCTGCTTCAGTGCACAGGTACCCTTCGCTGTGGATAAACTTCAACTTTTCTTCGACATTATCTATTGAAATGAGTCGAACCTTGAAAATAATATCAGATTTTATTCGTTCAATTAACGATTTAGCTTGTTCTGCTGACATGATGATCTCCTTCTTGTTCGCGATGTCACGGTGTGCCATACCATGTTTCTGCAAACTGTGAAGGTAGACAATATTTAACTGCATGTAAATCCCATATAAGGGGGATATTGGATGTTTTTTGGCCGAAAAAAGAGGCTCCTTTTTGTCTTAAAGAGCCTTTTTTTTCAGGGTATGGATTTATTGAGCATCCGGATGGGGGAGAGGATATTTTTGTCCATTACTCAAACATTATTTCTGATCAGGAGCTCAAGTTCCCGAAACAGAGCACTGAGGTTGAATTCGACATAGAGGATAGCGGAAAAGGGTTGCAGGCAAAAAACGTTCACGAAATCAGGAACTATTCCTGAGTATCGCTTCAAAAAATATCCCCACCGCTTACT
Organism: uncultured Chlorobiaceae bacterium; assembly: GCA_903859055.1. GTDB lineage: Bacteria > Bacteroidota > Chlorobiia > Chlorobiales > Chlorobiaceae > Chlorobium. Next base: position 7,108 of record CAIOLC010000015.1, read on the forward strand.
TTATAGTTACCTCAGAAGACTTGTCACAGTTTCTGTTGTGCGAGGTACATTCTTAATTCCCCCTTTACGGTGTTTATCGGTTTTGATTTTTCAAGGCATTGTGATTATTATGAGCCCGATGCTTTTATACGGCACATGATGTCGAACCATTCAAAAGGAGATCAAGATGACCAAAACAGCAAAAATAATGAAGATGAGTCGTGTGCTATTGTTCAATTGTCATACGGCTCTCTTCGTTGTCATAACTCTTTTTCTCTATTGTAGGGCTTGCTGAAAAAGTGTTAACGCTATATTTTATATTTGATTAAGTCAATATTTTTTGTATATTGGTGCAAGGAAAACTAAGGAAATGGCCAAAAACCCTTGCA
>CAIOLC010000016.1 GCA_903859055.1 uncultured Chlorobiaceae bacterium
GCTCATGGTTGCTTGGTCACAGGTTTTTCAGCCGCAGGGAGTTGCTTACCACAACAAGGGAGCTGGTCACCATCAGCAGTGCGGAGATGATGGGGTGCAGCACCCCCGACACGGCAAGTGGCAACGCTATGAGATTATACGAAAAGGCCCAGACAAGGTTCTGGCGGATGATGGAAAAACATCGCGAGGAGCTTGTAACGAGGGTGTTGATGAGCCTGAGATCGTCGTTCAGGATAGCAACGCTGGCGCTCTCCAGGGCAATGGCGGAGGCGTGGCCGAGGGTGATGCCGATGTCGGCTTCGGTTAGCACACTCGCAAAAATAAAATGAACAATATTTACTCAAGAATTATATTGCGAGGATCTAATTTATAGTTCCATTCTCCGTGAAAATCATCGCGCTCAATATTCAACATGGCGAGTTCATTATCGGAGACTTTTATCCCTTGCTGGTACTTGTTTTCATCAAGTGAAGCCTTTATGCGTAATCCTGTTTTGGTCGTTGTGTTTCCGATTAAATTAACGATAACTTCCCGACTGATAAGAGGACGACCTCTCCAATTGGCTGTTATATTACAAAACATTCGATGCTCAATCTTGTTCCATTTACTGGTTCCTGGCGGGAAATGGCATACCTGAATTGAGAGGTTCTCTTCATCAGCCAGTTTCTGGAGTTCTCGACGCCACAGGCGTACTCGATAACCATTACTTCCACCACAATCTGCTGTAATCAGAAGTCGACGAGCATTGGAGTATACGGGCTTCCCCATTTCATGCCACCAGCGGCGAATACTCTCAACGGCAAACTCTGCAGTATCATGATCAATACCAACATTTACCCATCCAGTATTGTTTGTCAAATCATAGACACCATAGGGTGAGACTTTCCCTTGCTCGGGATCAATAAAGTCATAAATCCTTACTTCTTCAGGCATTCCTACTGGCTGCCATTCTTGGCCAGCATTCTCAAAATCGCCAATCTTTTCATTCTTTTTGGTGTCTACCGAGATAACTGGCTCTCCAGCAGCCTGATAAATGGCAACTGTTTCGGAAATGTGATGGAACTGCGCATTTCGATCTTCATTTTTTCCACCTTCGCGAGTTTTTCGTGTTGATTGAAGGCTGTAGCCTAATTGGTAGAGTAAATTATTTACTGACCTTGGGCTCACTTTGTGACCTTGACGATTGAGTTCTGCTGCCAGTTTGGCAGTACTTTTGCATGTCCATCGCAATGGAGACGTGGGATCACCTCGTGTTGTTGGCTCAACCAAGACGTTCAGATCGCTCAATAAACTCTCATCTATATCTGTTAATTTTTTTCGGCCACCACCGACTGCACGGACTCTGCGATCTTTTCGTTTATGCTTATCAGCAAAGACTTGGTCAGTGTCTTTTGCTTCAAGGGCTAATTCTTTTAGTCCAACATATATCGTTGTTCGAGACATTCCTGTCGCTTTAGCAACAGTAGTCACTCCGCCTTTTCCCAAGCTTTTTGCTTCCACCGCTGACCATATCCGCAGTGTTGATTCATCAAGTCGCCCAGAGAGCACTTGGTATTTTGATTTTACCATCGCAATGTTATTCATAACATTGCGATGGTAAAAAAATCGCGCATACGTCCAATTTATTTATGCGAGATTACTTAGGGCGGGAGCGTCGTTGATGCCGTCGCCGACCATCATGACGCATGCTCCCTTTGCTTTCAGGGCACGGATCACCGCCGCTTTTTCGAGGGGGCCAAGCCCGGCCTGCACCTCGGTGATGCCGCATCTGGCGGCGATGTAGTTGGCCACTCCACGGTTGTCGCCGGTCAGCATCATCAGAGCAAACCCTTTTTTCCGCAGTCCCTCAATCAGGGGAAGAGCGTCCGGACGCAGGTCGTCAATCATGCCGATCACTCCGGCCAGCTTGTTGCCGCAGGCGACCATCACCACGGTTTTGCCATCAGCTTCGAGCGATGCGGTGTGAGCAATCTGTTCACGCTCCATCTGAACACCCTTTTCTTCCATAAAGGCTTTTGAGCCCGCCCGCCAGAGAGTTCCTTCAATCACTCCTGAAACTCCTCGACCCGGTGTTGCCCTGAACTGCGTTACCGTCAGCCGCTCACCCTTCCAGGCAGCCACAAGGGCGCGTCCGGTGGGGTGCTCCGAGGCGGCTTCGAGCGAGGCGACATGCTGCATCAACGTTGGCGTGAGGCCGTAGTCATGCAGGTCGGTCATGGAGGGTTTGCCGGTGGTGATGGTGCCGGTTTTGTCGAGTACGACGGTGGTGGTTTTTGAGACGGTCTCAAAAATATCGCCCCCTTTGACGAGAATGCCTCTCTTTCCCGCAGTGGTGGTGCCGACCAGAATGGCGAGCGGCGTTGCCAGGCCAAGGGCGCAGGGGCAGGCGATGACGAGCACCGAGACGGCGTTCATCAGGGCGGTGACGGTGCTGGCGGAGGTGAGTTTCCAGTAAAGAAAGGTGGCAAGCGCGAGGATGACGGTGGCTGGCACAAAATAACCGGCGGTTTTGTCGGCAATGCCCTGAATCGGTGCCTTGCGTGCCTGGGCATCCTCCACCGTGCGGATAATACGGGCAAGCAGGGTGCTCGCCGCATTGCCGGTGACCTGAATGCGGAGCCGTCCATTCATGGAAAAGCTTCCGGCAAATACCTCGCTGCCGGTTTTTTTAAGAACGGGATTCGATTCGCCGGTCAGCATCGCTTCGTTCACCTCCGCGTCGCCATCCACAACCCTGCCATCAAGCGGAATCCGGTCGCCCGGGATGATCTCAATCATCTCCCCGCTTTGAACTGCAGCCACAGGCACCATGCTGGTTTCGCCACTCTCTGCCACCCGCAGTGCCTCATGCGGTTGCAGCTCAGCCAGTTCGGCAATGGCATTTCCAGCCTTGAGTCTTGAGCCTGCCTCCAGAAACCGGCCAAGCAGAATGAAGGTGATAATCATTGAGGCGGTATCGAAAAATATCTCCCCCCCATAAAAAATCATGGCAATGCTGTAGCTGTAGGCCGAGAGTGCGCCAAGCGCCACCAGCACATCCATGTTAAGTGTCAGCCGTCGCAATGAGCGGAGGGCGCTGGAGAGAAAGGGATAGCCCGAGTAGAAGAGCACCGGCGTGGCCAGCGCCCATGAAATAAGCTGGAATGCAAGCCGGTAACGCTCCTCAATTCCTTCAAAAAAGCCTGCGTAGAGTCCGGTGGTAAAGTGCAAAGTTTTTCCCCTTGAGATGGGATAATAAAGCCGTACATTTAGTGGTGGTTTGTTTGTTCCCAAACATTTAGAGAATACTGTTATAATTCTGGGCTTCAGACACCTTGAACGAGGTTGACAATGAAATCAACGGTATATTTGGACACCACCATTCCCAGCTATTTGTTTGATGAGCGGGAGAGCATCAGGCTACATATCGAAGTGACTCGGAAATGGTGGAATGAAGAGTCCCATAACTATGATGTTTGGGCATCGGAGGCAACACTTGACGAAATCAGCGAAGGTCATTACCAAAAAAAACAGGAACTTTTGACATTCGTGGCTGGCATTCCGCTCCTGATGCCTGATGCGCAAATAGTGGATATAGCTCAAATCTACCTGGATAATTATCTTATGCCATGCGCCCTCAAGGGGGATGCCTTGCATTTGGCATACGCCTCGTTTTATAAAATTGATTTTTTGTTAACCTGGAACTGCAATCACTTGGCGAATGCCAATAAACGCCAGCATATTCGTGTGATAAATGCCCGTTTGAACCTGCCGACACCGGAAATTGTCACTCCATTAGAATTATTTTCGGAGAAACCTGATGAATGATAATGAGCTTCTGATTGAAAAAGTCAAAACCCAAAAAATTCTGGACGATAGAGCTGAGCATGATCTTGCCAAATATGTTTCAGATACCCATGCCAGAATAGAAGCTATAGCTTCTCGGTTGGAATTAAAACTGACTTATGGAACACCAACCAACAAGGCTGTAGCTGCATAAGAGTATATCGTTTTCTGGAAACTCGAACCTTCGTCAGCTTTTCAAAAAGCGGTGGTCTCCTGTCAGGCACTATAGAGCTGTAGCC
>CAIOLC010000017.1 GCA_903859055.1 uncultured Chlorobiaceae bacterium
TCTCTCCGAATAACCGCTTTTTTGTGGTAACGGAAATCTATATGCCATAAAATTGATAGCTGGGCTTAATTGATATATTTCTATTTAACATTTTTAAATCGGGAATTGCTGCTTGTCAATGGACTTTTTGCCCTTGCCACGCACAGGGTCAGGGTCATCAATCTGTTCAACGGCAGCCATCCGGCTTTACTCTTGAGCTACGGGACGAACACAAGGCGGAAGCCAACATTGCTGTTGCGGTTGCCAGGGGTGTCGTTGTTGCGATAAGCCGACCGGCAGTTCTCGGCATTGTTGTTCCAGCTCCCGCCGCGAAGAACACGGTTCGAACCCACGATTGATGCCCTTATTGCTCTCTTTCGTCCATTAGCGAATGATACACCTTTTTTCTGAACTCTACAGCATCGGCATACTCCGTAAAGGCCACCAACGGCATGGCATGGGTTGCATACTCCTTTTGTGACCATTGGCCTCTTTGCAGATAACCGGCATAAAGCGATGATTTCTGGATAAACCGTCTCTTGCTGTGCTGCGTCAACCGTACCCTCTCGGGAAACAATAAATATCCCAGAAAAGGCAACCCTGTTTCGGGACTGTTCAAACAAAACGGCTTGAACAACAGCTTCAACTCTGTTGCCGCAAACTCCTGCAACCGGTATCCCGCATCAAGAAGGAACTCTTTGTCATGATGCCACAACACCATATCATCCATATACCGAACATAAGCCGGTATACGCAACACCTCCTTGATCCAGTGATCGGCGACTGAGAGATAATGGTTGGCAAAATACTGGCTGGTCAAATTCCCGATAGGCACACTTTTCTGCGCTGTGGTTGAATAGCTGTCAATGATTTTTTCAAGCATCACAAGGAGATGTTTTTCGCTGAAAAGCCGGTGCAGTTGTGCCTTTAAAACAGTATGATCAATACTTTCAAAATACTTGCGCACATCAAGTTTTAAAAACCATCGATAGTGGCGGTGATACTCTCTGGCCGTATAGTTCGCGTTACGAAGGGTTATGCATAAGTTCTTCTAAACGAAGTAAGCGATGACCTTCAAAAACGGTTAAAATATCTATTCGCTCTGCAGAGCGATAGTATATAAGCCTATAATGACCTACAAGAATTTCACGAAAAGCAGCGATTGAGAGTTCTGGCACAACCCGTCCTTTATCAGGGTGATAAGCAAGAGAATCGCCACTTTGAAGTAAGGTTTCAATAAATTCTGATCCTCTTTGAGGATTATTTTGTGCAATAAACCGCTCAATTTGATCCAATTCATACAGCACTTCTGCTGACCAAATAACATTCATGCGTTTTGCCGTGCCAATCGCTTTTCCGTAAGAATGGCTCTTACTTCTTCAGTTGTATAAACATTACCAGCCTCCACATCGGCTAAGCCTCGCTGAATAGAGGCAATAAATTGTTGTTGATACACTAGGGCATCGTATTCGGCAGGAGAAAGTAAAACGCCAGCCGGTTTACCATGTTGCGTAATAATTAGTGGATGACCACTTTCTTGTGCTTTTTTTAAACAAGCAGTGATACTTGTTTTAAATTCTCTTAGCGGAATAATATCGCTTGATATCTGAACATTCACCATAATAACGTTTTCTTTTAAGACCTATTAAGCAATACGCTTCAAGGTACAAAACTTTCAGCCCACCTGTGCTTTCCCATAGTATCCTCATTTTTCGCCATCAGCGTGTCATGCCGCAGTATAGCAAGGCATCCATCCCATTATCTGACTCAAGATTTGTTGGATTAGTGTGACATGCAAGATTTATTCATCATTACATCAAACATCCTTAATTCATAATCCAAAATCGTCACCCCATCCCCCCCAACTGCCGCAGCAAATCCTTCCGCGCCATCCCGTACCTATGCACATAGAGCAGATTAAACATCAGCACCGCCGACCGCAGCCGGGGCGCACGCATAGCCCGCTTCACAGCGTTCTGCAATGCAAGAAGAATACGCACTGGAAACCAGTCCATTAACTCTTCCAGCAACCAAAAAATGGAAGCGACTGTTGTAATACGTATTTTAGAGCGATATAGCTCATAACGAATCAACCCGATGCCCATGCTGCAACGATTATATGTTCATAATTACAGGTGCCTTGAGAACTTTGAGCTGATCGTAAAAGGGATACCCTCGGCACTTTTGATTGGAAAAAACGGCTCCGGTAAATCAACCATAGCTTTTACGAATATAGATTTTCATGTTTCAGATACTCGTCAAACGGAACAGATTCTTCATTTCTTGTGGCTCTCAATAATTTCAGATCGTACGCATCTTCTTTTGATACAATTTCCAATCCTTCGTTTTTGAAATGTTCCAGAAGCCACCTGACTTTGTCTGCCAATACATCATTATTGACATTGATGACTATTGTCTGCATTTTTTCTCCTTTCAATTTCGCTGTGCTCCGATTGAGGTTAAAGAGCAAATTTCGGTATCTGGCGGCAGTCCGCCCACCGCAATGAAAGACTCTGTTTTTTGCCCTTTCAGTGTCACCTTCACAACTCAGCAATAAACCGCCATCATTGGAGTTGTCAACACGACGTACAAGCCACTTCTTATCTCGCATCAGAACTCGTCCACCCGGGGCAAAAATATTCGCTCTATCACTTTAATACGAAAAATTGAATGAGGATGCAACAGAGAAAAAGGCGCTCGCAAATATACCCCCGTTTCAAACGCCTCATGCACCTTGTCATGAATTCGGCTATCCATGACGTTCAAAGCCCATATTCTGCAAAAGCGATAGAACTGACACTTCTCTTCAGAACTGTCCGCAAAGAGAGACAATTGCTCTTTGCATATCTTCCCTGAGTTCATTAAAGCTTGGCATATCAAGCCTCTCTATCGATATGGAGCGGGCCACATCACAGAGTCTTTCCCTGTCATACTCTGCATCTTCCAACGCTTTGCCCAAAAGAATTTTCGGTGATCTCTCAGGAGAACGTACATTGCCCGATAACTGCGTCTCCAACGCAGCGCAATGCTGGTACGCTTCTGTTTTTACAGCACACAACAACCATGCTTCCGATGTGGGTTTAGGCACAACAGGAACTCCATTCTCAGAAAATTTGGCAGCTCGAAACCCTTTATGGATAGCATTGACCAACTTTTCCCTTCGTTGAGGATCATCATGCAACTCTTGCTGTGTGCCATCAGTATCATGAAAATAGGCCGCAATCTGATGGCCATTTTCTCGGGCATAAAACGCCAGCTCAGCAGCCCGTTGAGCATGTATCATAAACCCTTTTTCGACTCCGTTTTTCGCTGGGCGGATCAATCTCCGCTGTTTTGCTTTTTCGCTTAAATGGGCTCGATAGACAAAGGTCACAAGCTGCTCTGTATGATCAAAGTCAAGCTGATTGGCATTCCATTCAGGCAAGTTGTTTTCAAGCAGTTTAACCAGCAGCAACGTCACCGGCCCAATATCATACGCTGCTCCAGAACATACCGGTGCCTGATTATTGCATCTACCCATATCAGTGGGGCCCTCACCGGAAACAACCATCTTACTGAACATGGCTTGCGCTCCTGATCTGCTCAGCCTCAATGGCCACATCCTGCAAAGAGAGATCAAGCATGGCATCACCAGCCGCAAGACAATTGAGTTTTTGTGCAGCAGATGGAATTTCAAAAAACTTGCATGCCTGCGTGCGACCATCGGGTCGTTTGTACAGCAAAGTAACAGAATCTGTTGCCACATCATCCGGCAGATAGTTGAGAACCATGGGGCTGTGGGTAGTCACAATGGTCTGCCTGGGTGAAGCCACCAAAGCATCAACAACCTGTTCAGTAATTTCAGGGTTAATCCCGTTTTCTATCTCATCAAATAACAGAGTTTCCGGTGGACTGAACTGCTGAGCAAGAATAGCCAGCAACCGCAGCATACCATCATTGATATGACGGGCTTCTGTCACTATCAGCTCATCTTCTCCATTGCTTTTTTGGTACTTTTCAGTCATTTCGAGCTGTACCCATCCAGATCGCAATGCCTTTGTTTTCAGAAAAAGTATCTGGGGATAGTAGCGTTGGAGTTGTTGCTGTAACTGCTGTTTCTGTTCATCCGATAACTGATGAATAAATGCTGAAAGGTGCTCCCCCCCCATGCCAATATCTCCCTCTGTGGCTCTTTTCGCTTTTTTACGCAACAGATGCGGGGACAACAGATCCATAGAGCGCAGCGAACCAATGCGCTTCTTTACCTTGATAACTTCATCCGTTAACAGCTCTTCTTTGAGATGAGGCAACACCGAACCCTGATAGAGAAAGTTGATTTTATCACTCTTGTCTTTGCTTCCGTTTGAAAAAAAACCACGGCTCGACGTAAACAGAGTTGTCTGATCACGCTGCCGGACAATTTTTTCTGCATGGCAGGCGCGATTGAAATGAGTATACACCGCATCCCAGCGATAACAATCGTTGTCGATTTGAACCTCAAAGCCAAGCTGTATATTTCTTGCAACTGCACGGCTGACAAGCAATGAGTTTACATCTTTGGAACTCCAGCCCCTTTTACTCAACCAACTCTCCACTTCACCAGTCATCAGAGAGCTGGCAAAGTCAATTGCCTGCAGCAGAGTACTCTTGCCTGCGCCATTGAGACCAATCAGGCAATTGAATCGAGAGAACTCAACTTCAAAGTCAACAAGCGACTTGAAATTATTAATGAGAAATTTTTTCAGCATTGCAGCAGATCACACGATGTTATTCAAGCGAGGCTTGTCATTCTGTGACAATAAAACTCAATATAATGAAAGATTCATCGCCCATTTCTCGACAAAATTCCCGACCGCCACGAAGCACAAGGTCCGAACCCGCGACTGATGGCCTTATTCTTTACTTGCCACCGCTGTGCGGTACACATTTCTTCTGAATTCTCTTGCATTGGCGTATTCAATATTCAGTAATGGCAACCAACGGCATAGCGTGGTTTGCGTACTCTTTTTGTGACAGCATGCTTCTGATGCTGACCTCTTCGAGTTTGCAATGCTCCGGGGAACGTCCCTGCAATAGAAGTTGCCTGTGTAATTAAGGAGGAGATAACGATGAGTGACGAATATAATAGATAAAGTGCGAGCAATCAAAGAGTGGAAAAAAGGGTTGCTGTAGCGCAGTGTATGGAAAACAGGAAACACTTTGACTATTCGCAACTCATAAGAAACGCTATGCATATAAACGATTCCGAATACTTCGGGCAACGGCTGGAGGATCAGATAACATGGTACTCAAGCGAAAAAGGTGATCATCTTTTTTTCAGGCAAAAAGTGGTTATGATTGAATAAGACGCTGCAGCAGAATCTCTTCGACATTGCGTCGGCTGTCGAGTACCGCTGTTACATAAACATTCCTGTCTGCGATCCGATACAACAACCTCCATGGAGAAATAATCAGCTCCCGATAGATAAAAATGCCGTTGGACTGAAGCTCTGGAACGACCCTGCCTCGCTCGGGAAAAGCATATAACGTGGATGCTTTATCCCTGATTTTTTCCAGAACATGCAAAGCATTCGGCACATTATCCCCAGCAATAAAGGCTATAATTTCTCTGAGATCTTTTTCCGCAACTTCAGTCCATAAAACACTGTAGCCTGCACTCATGAGGTCTGCTCTTTCAACAGACGTTCAAGGTCACTGAATACCTCCTCTTGCGGGCGAATATTGCCTTTGCGAATATCCTCTTCACCCTGTGCCAGCAGTTTCAGCAAGCCAAGCGCATTGCGCATCTCCTCATAACTTTTCGGGTCTTGAAGAACCGCTCTTGGCTCACCGTTCTGGGTAATAATAACGGGACGGCGCGTCTCGTTAATCTGTGCAAGAAGATCAGCCGCATTTGCTTTGAGCCAAGTAACCGGTTTGATGTCGGTCGTGATATTCATATATCCTTTCCTGTTCGTTGTTTCTCTAAACCTGAGTATAGTACGATATTCGGTCTTTTAAAAAGTTATTGATCAAAAGCAAGGTCGAAATAAGCTGCCAACTGACTACGGCAGGGCAAATCAAAACCAACATGCACGACGAGGGTTGTCGGAATTGTAAGCCGTTTTACTCACGCAGGCTCCTTTACTGAAGTCGGAGACTCCTCAACCACGACTGAAGCACTATGTCCAATCGACTGGCTTGTGCAGTGTATAACCATCCTTTTTTATCACCGCTTCATCAAACTGACTCTCTGCCAGTTTTTTTCGTCCAATCAGCATGGAGCCTTTTGCAACCAAGGCAACGGATTGATTATGACGTTTTGGTGGAAATGCCACAAACACTCTCTTTCGCGGAAATAATTCATGAATCTGACGTATTGGAGGAACCAGATCACTATCGCCGGAAATCAGCATGGCCATATCATACTGATCCTGATAAGCTCCTATCACTGACATGATGGTCTTTTTTGCGGCTTTTTTATGTATCTTTTGCCATAGAACTTCCGTACAGGTGGTTTGTGTTACGTTGTAAACGGTAATTTACTTTTACCCATTTTGATATAACACTTTAACCGGAAATATGGTTTTTTTTGTAGCAAATCGATCAACTTGGGTAACAGTGAATTTGTTGCTGGTCGCGCAAAACCCCTGTGATGTCATTTTATATGCTCTTGAGTGAAACAGGTATGCACTGACAACCACACAAAAAATTTTGATCATGAATACCGCCACGTTTGAAAGTACATTACTGCCGGATGGCCATCTCTACTGTCCAAAGGAATTTGGTCAAAAGAAAAATGCCCAGTTCAAGGTGATTGTCATTTTTGAAGAGAACAATGACGCGGAAGCCACAGAATTCGACACAGAGCTTTCGGCTGTCAATGATAATTCAACTGATTTTCTTTCTGAGGAAGAACTCAGTTATTACTTGAGTCTGAAAGAAGTATGAAAACATTTCAATGTGGTCAGGTATGGCTTGTAAATTTTGACCCAAGCTTTGAAGACGAATACCAAAAAATCAGACCCACTCTTATTATTCAGCACGAGGCCTATATTGCATCAGGCAATTTGCTGACGGTTATTCCGATTTCGTCCCAAATAGCCAATCCTGCAGAACTGGATATTCTGATAACCGCAAATTCTCAGAACAGACTCATGAAAAATTCTCTTCTTAAAACAAAACAGATCAGTTCTTTTGACAAGAGACGATTTATCAAACTTATCGGAAAAGCTGACCCGGAAACGATGGCGAAAATGAATAGCCATCTACAACGTTTTATTTGTGGGAAATAGTGCAGTTGTTTCTGTATTGACTTACTGGAGATGATTGAAGGAGATTTACCAGGAAGAGTCATATATTTATCGTTCATCGAACTGTCGGGGAGATATAATGCTTTGCCATCAATTTCCCTGCACCATCACTTCAGGATAGTATCACTGGCAACAATGCCATATTGGGCGGTACCGCATGGTGGTAACAATGGTGCGGCTCCAGGAGCGATTGGTGAAAATCAAGCCAAGATTTGAAATCATCAGTGTGGCAAAGCTAACAATTTGTTTTCAGAGGCTTCAACAAAAATGGTACGGTAAGCGTCATGCTCGGCCATGCGCTTCATTTCATTCAGCAGAACTGTTTTACCAACACCGCGAAGCCCCATCATCAAAAGACTTTTTTCAGCCTTTTTGCGACGGACACGCCCGAAAAGAATGCGTGCCTGCTCCAGAAGAGCATCACGACCAGCAAGTTCAGGCGGAGGCGACCCGGCTCCCGGAGAAAAAGGATTACTAATTGGATCCATAACAGCACGAGGTATTACAGAAATGAGATAGCTTTGATTTATATCAATGTGTATCTACAAGTAACCAAATATATTTCTCTATAACAAGAAACCGATAGATATTGATAGAAATCAAAATAGAGCAAAGTTATTTCTTCATTCCCCCCCAACTGCCGCAGCAAATCCTTGCGTGCCATCCCGTACCTATGCACATAGGGCAGATTGAACATCAGCACCGCCGACCGCAGCCGGGGCGCACGCATAGCCCGCTTCACGGCATTCTGCAATGCAAGAAGAATACGCACTGAAAACCAGTCCATTAACTCCTCCAGCAACCAAAAAATGGAAGTGACTGTTGTAATACGTATTTTAAGCCGATATAGGTCATAACGAACCAACCCGACACCCATGCTGCAACGATTATATGTTCATAATTACAGGTGCCTTGAGAACTTTGAGCTGATCGTAAAAGGGATACCCTCGGCGCTTTTGATTGGAAAAAACGGCTCCGGTAAATCAACCATAGCACGAGTCCTGGAACTCTTCCAGAGTATTGCCCAGGGTGTCAACAGAATGAGCGAACTTTCAAGGCTGAACCTGGTCAGCCCGAAAGACTTCTCTCGTGGAAAGGCTGATGTCCCCATCCGTTTTGAACTCGAAGTACTGCTCGAGGGAACACTTTTTACCTATACACTTGCATTGGATCTTCCTGAAAAATTCAGGGAGCTTCGAGTTTTTGAAGAGCAATTGCTTGTTGCCGGAGAGCCGATATATTCACGGAAAGAGGCAAGTGTCACTCTTTTCAAAAGCCAGCAAAACCGTGAAGCGCAGTTTTTGGTTGATTGGCATCTTGTTGCCTTGCCGGTTATTCAGGAACAATCCGAGACCGACCCCCTCCATATTTTCAGGAGATGGCTCTCTCTTATGATTCTGTTGGCTCCAATTCCCGCCTTGATGGATGGTGAGTCCAGCGGTGAAACATTGATGCCGAAACGTGATGGTTCTAACTTTGCGGAGTGGTTTACCGGATTTCTCAGCAGGTATCCTGCCGCCTACACACAGGTGGATGAGTACATCCGGAAAATTATGCCTGATATCCAGGATATTCAGAATGAACAAATCGGAAAAGAGTCAAAAAATATGATTGTCCGGTTTACTGTGAACCATGCACCGTTAAGTGTGGAGTTCAATGAGTTGTCGGATGGAGAGAAATGCTTTTTTGTGTGTGCGCTGGTTGTGGCTGCAAACAGATATTATGGACCGCTCTTTTGCTTTTGGGATGAACCTGACAACTACCTCGCACTCTCTGAGGTCGGTTTTTTTCTTCTCTCATTGCGGCAATCATTTCAGGGGAGTGGGCAAATTCTGGTGACATCGCATAATCCCGAAGCCATAAGAAAGTTTTCCAATGAAAACACCTTTGTGCTCGACAGAAAAAGTCATCTGGAACCAACGCTCGTCAGGTTACTTTCCGAATTACCGATTCAGGGTGATCTTGTCGGTGCCCTGATTCGGGGGGATATTGAATTATGAGCATCAACAAGCACAAACCACATCTGCTCGTGCTACCCGAAGATGATGCTGATCGCCAGATTGCGAACGGCTTTGTGATTGCGCAAGGAGTGGGGCTTGATGACCGGGCTATCCAAATTTTACCCGAAGCTGGTGGATGGAAAAAAGTATTGGACGAGTTCATTGAGTGTCATTGTTCCGAGATGCGTTCTCACCCGGCGAGGATGATGGTTTTGCTGATTGATTTCGATAACCAGTACAAAACACGTTTCCCCTATTTTAAAAACAATATTCCTGTTGATTTGCAATGCCGGGTTTTTGTGCTCGGTGTATGGTCCGAACCTGAACAATTAAAAAGAGCGTTGGGTTGCGTTGGCTTTGAAAAAATAGGAGAAGCACTCGCAATGGATTGCTATGAAAACACAACACAAACATGGGGACATGAGCTTCTTGAACACAACGAGAGCGAATTGCATCGTATGATGGCCGCAGTCAAACCTTTTCTTTTTTCCTGAACCCATTGAGTTGATACCAAAGTTTGCCATAGCACATGTTCTGTGGCACTCTTTGCCCTGACAGAATCAGGGGCTGGGTCATCAATCTGTTCAGAGGCAGTCATCCGACTTTTGCATGACTCAGGGCAGCATCCCTGAGATGAAGTTGGAAAACGATGGGCTGCTGAATTATTTTGTTTAAAGGGTTATCGATGATATATTCAAAGTAATTGACACCATTCGTAAAGCGTTGCGGCATATCCCCTGTCTGGTAAATTGATGTTGCTGGAAAAAAAAGAAAGCTATGGAGAGCACGAACGATCGTTACGACAGTCCCTGGAAAGAGGCTATTGAGAATTACTTGCCAGAGTTTATGGCCTTTTATTTTCCCCAGGCCCATGCGAGAATTGATTGGTCGAAGGAGTATATTTTTCTGGATAAGGAGCTGCGGGCCGTGGTGCAGGATGCCGAGCTGGGAACGCGCTTTGTGGACAAGCTGGTCAGGGTGACCGAGCTTGGTGGCGTTGAAAGCTGGATATACATCCATGTTGAAGTGCAGGGCACAAAGCAGACTGAGTTTGCCGAACGGATGTTTGTCTACAACTACCGGATTTTTGACCGGTACAAAAGGCCTGTAGCAAGTTTGGCAGTGCTGGCCGATGAACACAAGAGCTGGAAGCCAACCTCTTATGGTTTTGCTGTGCTGGGATGCCGCCATACGCTGGAGTTCCCTGTTGCCAAACTGACCGATTACGAAGATAAACTTGATGAGCTGCTGGAATCGGATAACGCCTTTGGATGGATTACGGCGGCACACATCTTGACCCAAAAAACCAGAACGCAGGATCAGGAACGGTACAACGCAAAACTCCGTTTACTGCGAATATTGTATGACCGACATTGGGATAAACAGCGCGTCATCAATCTATTCAATGTCATTGACTGGCTTATGCAACTGCCTGAATGGTTGAATAGCCAGGTCTGGCAAGAACTTGAAACTATTGAGGAGAAAAAAAAAATGCAATACATTACAAGCGTAGAACGAATTGGTCTGGCCAGAGGCCATGTCGAGGGCAAATCCAGCCTGCTCGAAAAGCAACTTGAATATCGCTTTGGCCTGTTGCCTGAATGGGCATCCGAGCAGTTAAAGAGTGCCAAAGAAAAGGAGCTGGAGGCTTGGGGTACAGCAATTTTCACAGCCCCGACTCTGGAAGCTGTTTTCAGGAACGCTGACTTGTCGTAAAAGAGAGTCGGGAAAAACCCATACTTACGCCCCTAGCGCAGGAGCCGACTGCGTGAACTGCCGCGACGGTTTTTTGCCGCAAACGTCGTATCCCAAAGACAAGCCTTATCCGAGAGCCGTCTGGTTTATGAAGAAAACTTTCGAAGAGAGACGGTGCACAGTCTTTGGGCGTATAATAGAGAAAACTCATGGGCTGTGGTGATAACCGCTTATCGATCGGATCCTAAAAGGTGGATTAAATTCAAAACCAGGAAAACAAGGCAATATCCCCGTTTGGCCTATGCCAGCAAAGAATACCAGAAAAAACTTGATCTGTTACCAGCGCCATAACATGAAATCGATGCCACTATGAGAAGCAAAATATCAAGTAACATATACCAGGAGCCTGTTGAACAAGTAAAAAAAGCTGTGTCACAACTGGCCAGACGAAGAAAAAGTGCAGGACAACAAAGAACAGGTGCCTTGGCAAAAAGGCTCACTACTCAAAAAACACAAAGAATAAACACAAGCATCAACGTGACAGAACAGGAGTCACGGGCTTTCATATCATACAGCCTGCATGATGCTGAAACGGCAGTTGCTGTGGCTGCACTGTGCACAAAAAATGGCCTGAAAGTCTGGGATGATCCCCTCAAAACACGAATCTATGAAAACTGGACAGAGAAAACGGAAGATGCCATACGCGGGTCGGATACTTTTTTCATTTTGGTGAGTAATGCTGCCCGATCAAATAATGAATGGTTATCCAGAGAGTGGAGCGCTATTTGTGAACGCCAATGGAGTGACTCAGACGTTCGTGTCTTCCCGATTCTTTTGGACGATTCTGAGCTGCCTGCTTTTTTGAGTGATCAAGAGCCGATAAGAAGCCATGACACTGATAAACTGGTTCAAGTGATTCGCGATCGATTAGTCAAGGGCTCCAAAACGTCAGGAGTGGTTGTTGAAAGAATCACTTTTGCCAATGACGAAAGTCGCAAAAAAGTAGAATTACGATTTCAGGAGCTCTCGAAAGTCTTGACAGAATTTGGTGGGTCATCAGAGTTTCTGAAGGGAAAAGAGATGATATGAAGCCAAACACTGACAGGGAAAGGGTGCATTTCGGCGCTGGTGAACTTGGTGCAACCCGGTCCATGTCCGTTTTTATCAACTGCCCATACGATGATGACTATCGCCCGATATTTGACGGAGTGTTATTCCCGACAGTATGTTGCGGCTTTCTTCCAAGATCTGCGATTGAATCAGGCTGTACTTCGGTACCAAGAATGGACCGAATAACCTCCGCCCTGCTTTCATCCAAGTATTCCATTCACGATTTATGTCGTTGCAAAGGCGATGCCAATTTGGCCCGATTCAACATGCCTCTTGAATTGGGAGTATGTATGGCGCAGCGATTCGGCCCCGAAGGGAAAGAGAATCATGACTGGCTTTTGCTGGTACCCCTGAAAAGTGAGTATGCGCGATATTTATCTGACCTTGCTGGATTTGATCCAAAGCAAAATGACGGAACTGTAGAGACCATTGTCCCGGCAGTAATGTCATGGCTTGCTACTCGTCCTGATGCCGTGCGGGTTCCGCCACCGAACGAAGTTCTTGATGTATTGCCTGTATTCCAGGAAGAAAAAGTTCGCTCGAAAAAGCCTGGAGAGGTGAAGTTCCATGGGCGGATATCGTCCTTCTTGGAATGCGTATAGCCCGGGAAAAAGGGTTACTGTAGCACAGTGTATGGGAAACAAGAAACACTTTGACATTCGCCACTCATGGGTAACGCTATGCAGATGAACGATTCCGAATACTTCGAACAACGACTGGAGGATCAGATAAGATGGTACTCAAGCGAAAGCTCTCGTTGCAAGGTTCGCTACAGAGGCCTCCGCTTGACTGAGATCGTCGCGGCAGCGATAATTCCGCTTCTGTCGGGCATGAACAATCTGTTGTACGGAAACTGGATTATTGGTGGACTTGGTATGTTGATTGCCATTTCAGCGGCAACCGGCAGCCTGTTCAAATACCATGAGAACTGGATTCAGTACCGCGCAACATCCGAAGCACTGAAACATGAGAAGTACCTGTTTCTTGGCCGAAGCTCACCGTATGATGGAGATAATGCTTTTCAGGTTCTTGTGCAACGTGTGGAGCTGCTCATTTCAAAGGAGAACTCAAATTGGACAGTTGCCGTCAAGAGCGAGCCAAAAGGCACTGGCAGAGAGTAATCGAATCTATCTGCACAAAAAAAATCAGCAATCAACTACCCCTCAAAGCTTCAAAGAATATATGCCTATTATCGGTGGAGCCAAGAACAGCTTCACAAGATTTTGCCTGTAAGCAACAAAAAGGCACCAGAAAACAACCACATCTTTTTTCTTGTTGTCCTCAATACCCCTGCCGATGATGCCTTTCGGTTTGCTTTTAAGTAAGCAACACGTTTAAAAATATAATGTTGAATATTTTCAACCCTGTAAAATGCCCTTGCTTTTAAGTAAAATGTACTATGCCCAAAACGGAGTATAGCTGCGATACCGCATCGATGTTTGCGCTGAATCGGTGGGTTTAATTTTCCCAGCTTCTATTGTCGCTGCAATGACCTGTGATATATGCGGGCTCTTGCGTTCTGGCAAATGAAAGCGCTCCCGAAGGCTCTGATTGGTCATGCGCTCATTCATCACATAGCGGAGGCAACAGTGCTGATAACAGGCCCTGATACGGTCGGGGCGATCCATTTCTTCGAATCCACGATGCGCAAATAACACTGCTGTTGTCCGATGCTCACCGATACGGAAATCAGGTGCAGGCAACTGAGAGAACTCTGCTGCCTGAATAACCTTGTCTACCCCGCTCCCCTTCTCCTCACAGATTCCAGGTCGGCGCATGATGTCGGCCAGACGCTCATTCCGTGACCGGTATTCATCAATAAAACGATCTGCCGGAATAAACGGTTTGCCGGGGTTGGATATCTCAATCCGGTCGTCATACAGCTCAACCATCACTGAGGCACCCGTTTCACCAAAATCCTGATGAATCAACGCATTGGCAAGCAGTTCACGAAGCGCAATCTCAGGAAACATCTTCACTTTACAACGGAGCGCCTGTTCAATCACAATCATCTCATTCAAGGAAGTTCAAAAAAAATGATGCGTTGACCACTTCAGAGTATTTCATAAGTTATTCCTGAACCCGTTCGAGTTTCACGAATAAAGCCCACATATTTGCAGCAACGCCTTGCTGTTGATTAACTGAAGGTTTTCAGGCAATTTATTATCTTCAAATCATAGAGCATTTCCATGACCATCAACAGCAGTTCGACATGATACAGCAGCTTCACCTGAAAAGAGTTGGGCCAGCCCCGGAGTTCAGTGTTGACTTCGCCGACAGATTGAATCTGTTTACAGGAGATAACGGACTTGGAAAGACATTTCTACTGGATATTGTCTGGTGGACGTTGACTGGCTCCTGGGTGAGTAATCCAGCCTGGCCACAACGGGTTAAAGGCGAAGCTGCTGAAATAAGCTACCACTTGATTGGTAAAACAGGCCCAACAAAAGATGCCTCGAACAGTCGTTTTGATTACACTCATCAGGTTTGGCCACGGCCGAAAGCACGACCGGTTATGCCTGGTTTGGTTATCTATGTGCGAGTAGATGGCAGTTTTTCTGTATGGGATCCGGCACGCAATTACTGGAAAGCATCGCTGGCGAAAGGCATTGTTCAACCGGATCGGCCGAATGCCTACCACTTTACACCCGACAATATCTGGAATGGTCTTGAAGAGGAGAAAAAAATTCTCTGTAACGGCCTTATCCGTGATTGGGTAACATGGCAGAATCAGCCCGACCAGAATCAGGCCTCTCCGTTCAATCTTCTCTCAAAAGTCATTGAAAAGCTCTCTCCGCACCCCGAGGAATGGATGAAACCGGGAAAACCGATCCGCGTTGCGCTTGAAGATGTGCGCGATATTCCGACCATCGAACTGCCTTACGCGAGTATTCCTGTGACTCATGCTTCAGCAGGAATGAAGCGGATACTGGGGCTTGCCTATTTGCTGGTCTGGACATGGTACGAGCATGTGCAGGCCTCAGAGTTGCTGAACCAGTCACCGACTGACACGGTCATTCTGCTTATGGATGAGGTCGAATCGCATCTTCATCCTCAATGGCAACGATCGATTTTACCAGCAATGCTCAGTGTGGCAACAGGATTAAAGGAAAAGATTAAAACTCAGGTGATAGCTACAACGCACTCGCCCCTTGTTCTCGCCTCAATTGAGACCTCCTTCGATGAGAATAAAGACAAGCTGTTTCTGTTTGGTCTGGAGGAGAAAAAAATCACCCTGGAAGAGATTGCATGGGCAAAACAGGGTGATGTTGTCGGCTGGCTCACTTCAGAGGTTTTTGGCTTGAAACAGGCTCGCTCAAAGGATGCTGAATTTGCTCTTGAAAGTGCAGAGGCTTTTATGAGAGGTGACACGCAGGAATTGCCTGATAAGCTCAATACAAAGGATCAAATTCACAATGAACTCTTGCGGGTTCTTGCTGGTCATGATCCTTTCTGGCCGAGATGGATTGTCAGAGTGATGGAGGCTGGACAGTGACAATCCAGGATTTTGACCCGGCCAACTATCTCGACAACGATGAAGTGATTGTCGAATACCTCAAGGCAACAGCAGAGGAACCGAACCCGGAGGTATTTCTTGAAGCTTTGAGCGATGTCGCAAGAGCAAAGGGTATGGCTGAGATTGCAAAAAATAGCTCTTGGGCGTGAAAGCTTGTATAAGGCTTTGCGTCCGGGAGCACATCCGCGCTACGAGACCGTGAAAGCTGTCCACAAAGCAGTCGGTGTGGAGATGACATTCAAACAGGTTACCTGAAGCAGAGCGAGATTCCCTTGATATCAGGTATCGTTTCGTTCTTGATATCCTCAACGTCAACACCTTGGCAAACAGGCTTTTGATGGTTATGAACAAGCAACAAGTGGGAAAAACTTGTTATATTTCACTTGCTTCAAGAGCACTCATCAACAAAATCAGGAACCCCAATGAACACTCTCACTACAGCCGATCTTCAACGCAGGGGTATAGCGGCTATAGAAGAGGCTCTTGCTTTCGGGCCGGTACATATTATGAAACACAACGAACCAGCGGCAGTTATTTTGCGAGAATCTGAGTATCAACATCTCATAAAAACACAATCACCCAAGCAAAATTCCGACACTGCACATTGGATTGTGAATTATAAGCCCGCAGGCACCCGGTCAAAAGAGGAAATTGACCAACAAATCGCCAATGAGCGGAGCTCATGGGATTTGGTATGATTCTGTTTCTTGACAGCAATGTGCTCATCTACCTTATTGAGGGAGATGCTTCACTTGTGTCACAGGTGCAACACTCCCTTCAAAAACTTATCACCTCCCATTCAAATACTGTCATTGCTGTAAGTGCTTTGACCTTGCTGGAGTGTCGTGTGGCTCCTCTGCGCGACCGGGACACTTCGCTTTTACAACTCTATGATGATTTCTTTTCAACAGAGAGCCTACAAATTGTTGATCTGTCAAGAAACGTACTTGAGATTGCAACCAGAATTCGTGCAACCTTCGGATTGAAAACCCCTGATGCCTTACAGGCTGCTTGTTGCCTGTCACTCGAATCGCAACATCTGTTTTTAACTGAAGACCGTGCTTTCAGTAAAATCGAACAGCTTCGGGTGTGTAAAGTGCTGTCTGAAAGCTGAGAGAAGGTACTGCTGGTTTGCTTTCTCATTGCAGTCTTCTGTAAAGTTGCAGGGTAACACACGACTAACCTTGCCATGTTGAGCAGCATAACTCCACCAATAGCAACAAATCCTGTAGACATCCTGCGGTCGGGCGCCTCGATACGCGCTTTGCGCTACTCGGCGACCTTAATCCGTGCTGAGAAACGACACTCTTCGATGCAACCCTGATAACATTCAGGCCGCCCAAGCATGCCTTTATGTCGTCGTCCGTTACGCAAAATTTTGGTGTACTGCCCATCATCCCCGATCGCCGAGAAGGCCGAAGGCCGTATCGAAGCGACGATTTTCGATGGCGCGATTGTAGGGGCGTATTGCAATACGCCCCTACGGAATCCCTGCGACACCACCAACCTCGTTCAAAAAATTCGACCGCCACAAGGCGGCCTTTCTGCAGTTCTTGCCCACCTGCTCGGTTGAGAAGTGCGGCAGTTCGTCCCTCACAGCCGCTCTCCTCAACCTTGTTCTTGCTCCGCTTTTAGCTCAAAGCAAAGTCGGAAGAGCTGCCAACTGACTACGGGACGAAGACCAGGCGGAAGCCAACA
>CAIOLC010000018.1 GCA_903859055.1 uncultured Chlorobiaceae bacterium
GTTTCGGGAAAAACGAACGATGGTTCTGTCATCATTACCGATCTTCTGCCGGATCTCCATTTCAATGGCGACACCCAATGCTTCCCCCTCTACTACTACGAAGAGCGCCAGAAATCCAGCCCGACGCTCTTTGACGCAGCCACAGAAAACGAGCATATCCGGCGCGACGGCCTTTCCGACTTCATCCTCGAACGCGCACAAAAAATGTACGGCAACCGCGTCACCAAAGAGGATATCTTCTACTACGTCTACGGCATCCTCCACAGCCCCGAATATCGCACCCGTTTTGCCAACGACCTGAAAAAGATGCTCCCCCGTATCCCCCTCATCGAAGAGCCCCGCCACTTCTGGAGCTTCAGCAAGGCAGGCCGCGAACTCGCCGACCTCCACCTCAACTACGAAACCATCCCGCCCTCCCAGGATGTTACCGTCACGGGTGCCGAAACCGGCCTCTTCATCGTCGAAAAAATGCGCTTCCCCAAAAAAGGCCAAAAAGACACCATCATCTACAACAGCGCCATCACCATCCAGAACATCCCCGCCAAAGCCTGGGAATACACCGTCAACGGCAAAACCGCCATCGAATGGATCATGGAACGCTACCAAATCACCACCCACAAAGAGAGCCACATCACCAACAACCCCAACGACTGGGCCAAAGAGGTCGGCAACCCCCGCTACATTCTTGACTTGCTGCTGAGTGTGATTAATGTGAGCATGCAGACTGTGGAGATTGTGGAGGGGTTTCCGGAGCTGAGGTGGGAATAGGTGTGTGTTGTGCTATCAAATTACAAGATAACCAGTTATAGCAATGGCAAATCAAGAGCATCTCGATATATTGAAACAGGGTGTTGAAGTATGGAATAAGTGGCGGCATGAACACATTCATGTAATTCCTGAACTCAGTGGTGCCAATCTTTGGGGTGCAAACCTTTATATAGCAAAACTTAACCGAGCTAATCTCAGGGGAGCTTTACTCGTTCAGGCGAACCTATCCGGCGCCGATCTCAGTGAAGCTAACCTCAGCGAAGCTGTTCTCAGAGGAGCTAACCTTGGTCAAGCTAATCTTAGTAAGACAAACTTTGCTGGAGCCGAACTTTGGAGGGCAAATCTCAGTGGAGCGAAACTTAAAAATGCAAACTTGATTAATGCAGGAGTTGGCGAAACAATATTTACAAACGTAAACCTTAGTGTGGTTTTTGGACTTGAATCATTGAATCATTTGGGCCGTTCATTTGTCGGTATTGACACTATCTACCGTTCCAAAGGGAACATTCCTGAAGTATTCCTCCGTGGCTGCGGTCTGCCAGATGAATTTATCGAATATATCCCCTCCCTAATCGGTAAAGGCATCGAATATTATTCCTGCTTCATCAGTTACAGCCACAGGGATGATGACTTCGCCAAGCGACTGCACAACGACTTGCAGGCAAAAGGTGTCCGCTGCTGGTTCGCCCCGCATGACATGAAAATCGGCGATAAAATACGCCACACCATTGACGACTCAATCCGCCTTCATGACAAGCTGCTTCTGATTCTTTCAGAACACTCAGTACAAAGCGACTGGGTTGAACATGAAGTTGAACACGCCCTCGACCTCGAAAGAGAGCGTAAAAAAACCGGTCTCTTCCCTGTACGAATTGATGACGCAATCATGGAGAGCAAAACCGGCTGGGCCGGAAACGTCAAACGTCAGCGGCACATCGGCGACTTCACACAGTGGAAACAGCACGATGCCTACCAGGCAGCATTCGACCGCCTTTTGCGGGATTTGAAAGCATGATGTGCTGAAATTGGTGCAGAGCTGGAGTCCGGATTTTCCGTGTGTGCGGGAGTTAAAAGCTGGGTGAACAGGAATCTTTACCACAATCCTATACTTCCCAGTCTTCAAGATATAGCCCTGCTACTCTTGAAAACTCTCTTGTATTGTGTGTTACCAGAGTAAGACCGCGACTCAACGCAATAGCAGCAATCTGAAGATCATAAGGGCCAATCGGAGTACCCGCCCTGGCAAGTTCAGCACAGATTCTGCCAAACTGGCGCGCTGCGTTACCATCAAATGGAAGTGATAAAAAACCTTTACTCAGCTCATCAAGCAGAGCAAGATTTTCATCACGACGCATACTCTTGTAAGCTCCGAAATAGAGTTCTGCTTTGACAACATCACACAAATATATTTTATCGACGGAATACCTCAAAAAGCAGGATTTAACCGGGGATGATCAGTAGCGTCCGGTAAAAAAATTAAAATGGTCTGAAACAACTTGAAAAACAGCGATATTAAAAGTGACCAAACCTTTGATATCAGTAACATTCACAAGGAGTTTCAGACCATGCGACAAATTACAACGATAATGGGTGAGTTACTAA
>CAIOLC010000019.1 GCA_903859055.1 uncultured Chlorobiaceae bacterium
GGCAACTCACTCATCCAAAAGATCATGGCCCTCTTCAAAGCCCCCGCTCCATCGGCGCTTACTACCCCATGGGCATCGTCCTAGGCTTTCTCCCCTGTGGTCTCACCTACACCGCCCTCCTCGCCGCCACCCGCGCCGCCATGGAGGCTCCTCACCCCTTTGCCGGAATGCTGCAAGGTGCCCTGATGATGATGCTCTTCGGCATCGGCACCGCACCAGCACTGATTCTGGTGGGGAAGGTGGTGAATAGCATCAGCGCCAGAATGCGGCGGTGGTTTTACCGGGTGGCCAGTGTGATTATGATTGCGACCGGGGTTTGGTTTGTGGTGGAGGGGTTTTAGATGGTTGGGAATTTGCGTATTATCAGCCATAGACGTCATATCCTCTATGTTTTAAGACGATTAATGATGTTATGTTACCACTAACTCAACACGCTAAAAATAAAATCGCCATTTATGGGATATCTGAACAGGATATTGCCACTGGATTATCTGAAACATTTTTGGAGTGTGAAGATGTTATTGAAAAATCAGGAATCAAAGGATTTATCATTCGATCGTTACCATTTATTGCAGTCATATCAATTGAAACCAATAAAATTATAACGGTTTATAGAACTGACAGTACAACTATCAACAGCAGAAGGAGAAGTGGACGATGGGATTGTCAATAAACACTACAGGACTTGAAAAAGCTGTCGATCCTGAAACTGGCAGTATTTTATTTTATCGTAAAAATTTTTCAGGAATTCCCGAACAAGTAGTACATGGCGATGGCTTTACTATTGAATTAAGCGGCAATGAAGTTGTACTGATTGATATTTACAACACGGATTTGCTGTTATCAAAATTAGCAGATGAAGTAATTGCTGCAAAAGCATCGTGATTATTATAAACCGATCAATGAGTGAACCATCAGCAACAGAACACGGAAATGGTTCTATCGCGTTGCCAGTGTCATTATGATTGCGACCGGCGTTTGGTTTGTAGTGTCGCGGTTGCGTTAGAGATGTTTTAAAGAAGCGGGTATTTTTGGTATTTTACAATGTCATGCAACCATAACACAAAAATAGAAGTTTGATTCGGTCTATAATACCAACAGCTTGGGAATTAATCACCAAGATATTCCGCTTCGGATTGTAAGTAATGCATA
Organism: uncultured Chlorobiaceae bacterium; assembly: GCA_903859055.1. Taxonomy (GTDB): domain Bacteria; phylum Bacteroidota; class Chlorobiia; order Chlorobiales; family Chlorobiaceae; genus Chlorobium. The sequence continues at coordinate 1,153 of CAIOLC010000019.1, forward strand.
ATCGGACTGTTTTGAACATTATCAGTTTATTCCGTACCAATAACGCCTTTTCAGGGCTTAATGATAGAAAACGGATAAGCCTTGAAAGGGCGACAGATATCAATGATAGGTGTAGCCCAACGATAAAACGACTAACGAAACCATCATAAAGACAGACGCTACCTATAATCCAACAGTGCAGGATGACAGCGAAGAGGCTGATAAGCATCTCGCCCTCCTAATCCATCAAGCAGGCGAAGAGGCAAGAGTTCGCACAAAAAAAATTCTGGACGATCATTTCAAAAAACTCAACAACATGATTGCCGAGGCGGTTTTATCTCAAAAAAAATCCCTCCCATCATGACAGATGCTCAAAAGCCAAGATTGATTGTGGTAGCAGGGCCAAATGGTTCAGGCAAAACAACCATTACCGAAAAACTGCTCCGCCACGAATGGATGGAGGATTGTCAATACATCAATCCCGATCTGATTGCAAAGCAAGAGTTTGGAGACTGGAATTCCCCTGCCGCTGTGATTCAGGCTGCAAACAAGGCAAAGGCCACCAGAGACTATTGCTTGGCTCATAACATCAGCATCGCCTTTGAAACGGTATTCTCTACCCAGGAAAAGCTGGAGTTTCTCAAACGGGCAAAAGATGCCGGATTTTTTATTCGTTTCTTCTTCGTGTGACCTCTTGAAACACTGGCAAAGTTGCCTTCACCAATTGAACGGGTCAACAAACGAAAGCTTCGTGCAAAGGATTCTGTCAACACGGTATGGTGGTTTAGTAAAACCGACTTTGACTTTATTCTTGAACCACCAAAGCCAAAGCGCCTGGAAAAGAAGCAGAATACCAACCTTCTTATCATGATGTATACTGAAATTCAAACATGAATCCGAACGATCTCATTATTTACAAAACGCCGGACGGAAAAGCTTCGGTAGCACTCTATGCGCATGGCGATGATGTCTGGCTAACACAAAAGCAGTTGGTCGATCTTTTTGCCACCTCCAAGTCAACCATCAGTGAACATATCACTAATATCTTGCAAGAAAAAGAGTTAGATGAAAATTCAGTTGTTCGGAATTTCCGAACAACTGCCAATGACGGCAAAGAATATTTGATTACGCACTATGCGTTGCCAATGATATTGGCTATTGGTTTTCGTGTGCGGAGTATGCGAGGGACACAGTTCAGACAATGGGCTAATCGTCACCTCAGTGAGTATATGGTAAAGGGCTTTATCATGGATGATGAACGGTTGAAAAATCCCGATGGTCGTCCAGATTATTTTGACGAAGTGCTGGAACGTATCAGAGATATACGTGCATCGGAAAAGCGTTTTTACCAAAAAGTTCGAGACCTCTTCGCACTGTGCAGCGATTACGATTCGAGCGACAAAGCTACAGAAATGTTTTTTGCAGAAATACAAAATAAGTTACTGTTCGCTGTAACCGGACAAACAGCCGCAGAGATCGTTGCAACGAGGGCAAATGCAGAAAAGGTAAACATGGGGCTGAACACATGGAACGGTACGATTGTGCGCAAACAAGATATTTATACCGCAAAAAACTATTTAACTGCTGATGAACTTGATACCTTAAACCGATTGGTTATGGTCTTTCTCGAAACTGCTGAACTTCGAGCAAAAAAACGTATGGAGACTACAATGGATTATTGGCGTAACAATGCCAATAACGTAATAGAATCTAATGAGTTCGCACTGCTACAAGGCAAAGGATCAATCAGCAACACAACAATGGAACAACTGGCACTTGACGAGTATGAAAAATTTAATGCACAGCGCAAGGCATGGGAGGCAAAACATGCCGATAAACAAGATGAAGATGAGCTAAAGAAGCTTGAATCGAAAATAAAAAACAAGCACGAAAAGTAATTTCCATTAATTTTGAATCAAAAAATTTTAAAAGTGTCGACTGTACATCAGCTATGGCAAAGACAAGTTCGGCCAAACTGATCCGCAAGTCTATTTTGCCGCAAGTGTGTTGTGGCAGATCGTGGCAAGCTGGGTTAACGACCTAAAGGAATATTGATGATACAGAGTACACCGCTTTACCATACGGCCAAAGGAGAAGCTTATGTCGGCAATTCTCTTGAACTTCTCGCAGAGTTGCCAGACAATTGCATTGATTTGGTTATGACATCCCCCCCTTTGCACTTCGGCACCAAAAGAGTTACGGTAATGTTGAGGAAACGGAATACGTCCAGTGGATTAAGCCATTCGGCCAGGAGGTTTTCCGGGTTCTCAAAGAGAGCGGGAGTTTCGTTCTTGATTTGGGCGGAGCATATCGTGCCGGTGTTCCATCACGTTCCCTGTACAACTTCCGGGTACTTTTGGCCTTCTGCGATGAGATCGGGTTTCAACTGGCGGAGGACTTCTATTGGTTTAATCCGGCAAAGTTGCCATCACCCATTGAATGGGTCAACAAACGAAAGCTTCGTGCAAAAGATTCTGTCAATACGGTATGGTGGTTTAGTAAAACCAACTTTCCGAAAGCCGATGTCAGGAAGGTACTGACTCCCTATTCTGATCGTATGAAAAAATTGATTGAGGACCCGGAGAGTTTCTACACACCCAAAAAACGCCCATCAGGCCATGACATCAGTGACGCGTTTGGCAAGGATAATGGTGGTGCAATTCCTTCCAACCTTCTCTCTATACCGAATACCGACAGCAACTCGAGCTATCTGCAGATATGCAAGGAACTCGGCATTGAACGCCATCCAGCAAGATTCCCTTCAGAACTCCCTGCGTTTTTTATCAAGATGTTGACCGACGAGGACGATGTTGTGCTCGACATTTTTGGAGGTTCAAACACCACCGGCTTCACCGCAGAAGCTCTCAGGCGAAAGTGGATAACCTTTGAGATCAATCATGATTATCTCTCTTCATCCGTCTTCAGGTTCCTTGATGGACAAAGCTCTGCAACCATGCAGCGCGTTTTGGATGAATTGAGCAAGAGTGATGCAAATTACTTTATTAATAAGACTGCTTGCGCACTCAATCCGAATAACAAAGCAAAATCAAAAGCTGAATCAAAGGCTCAAGGAGAATTATTTGTTTTTGGGGCTACAGCTCTATAGTGCCTGACAGGAGACCACCGCTTTTTGAAAAGCTGACGAAGGTTCGAGTTTCCAGAA
>CAIOLC010000020.1 GCA_903859055.1 uncultured Chlorobiaceae bacterium
GCCTTGCCATCGCGTATCACACCAATAACCGTCGTTGAACGGATCTGAGGCCTTTCACTATGCTTCATCTATCAAAATATTTTTTTTCTTAATCTTGCCACTGGAATTTGCATTTGTTCACGGTATTTTGCAACCGTTCTTCTCGCAATATGCACTCCCCTGTTAACCAGCATCTCTGCCAGACGATCATCACTCAACGGCTGATCCTGATCCTCCTCCTTCACCATCTCTGCAATATACTGTCGAATTATCTTGCTCGAAAGATCTTCGCCCTCCTCCATCGAAAGTCCGGTTCCAAAAAAATACTTCAGTTCAAACAGGCCAAACCGGGTCTGCACATATTTGCCATTGACCGCCCGACTAATGGTTGAAATATCAAGCCCGGTCTCTGCCGCAATGGTTTTCATGCCCAGCGGCATCACCTGTTCAGGTCCGGAGATAAAGAAGGCATACTGATGCTTCATCAACGCCTCAATCACCTTCAGTAGCGTCTGCCGTCGTGTCGCCAGCGCTGTGGTAAACTCCTGCGCCCTCTGCATATTCTTTCGGATAAACTGCTTCTCCTCTTTTGGCCCTTTTCTGTTTTTCAGCAGCTCCTGATAGCGGTCAGTCACCTTGACCGAGAGTGAACTTCGATCATTAAGCGCAGCAGTCAACTCGCCATTTTCGTAAGTGACTACAAAGTCAGGAGTAATATAATGGCCACCCTCATCCTGAAAAATACCGGGATGAGGATCAAGGGCGATAATGGCTGAAACAGCCGCTTCAACTCTCTGCTTGGGCGCTCCAAGCTTTTTAATGAGCAGTTCAAACCGGCGGTGAAAAAAATCATCAAAATGGTCATGGAGAATTTTTGTCGCAAGCTCACCAGTTCTTAAGTCATACCGACTGGCGGCAACCTCCAGTTGTACAAGAAGCCGTTCACGAAGATCACGAACAGCCACACCCGGAGGATCAAGAACATGAATTTTACGAAGCATCCGATCCAGATCGACTTCGCCTGCTTCTATGCCCTGAAAGTGTAAACTATCAATAATAATGTCATACCCTTCAGTAAAGTAACCATCACCATCAAGATTTCCGAGAATCTCAATGGCAATCTTCACCTCACGCTCCCCGACATCATCATGCAGTGCAAGTTGCTTCAGCAGCGTCTCATGAAAGCTGTCGTGCTGAACCGCCTGAAAAAAACGCTCTTTCGTGGGGCTTTCATGGGTAAAATTGAGCCGTCCTTCAGAGGTTTCGCCAGACGGGGGAGCTTCGGAGCGCTCCTTGAGAGAGCTTTTGCTGAACCTCTCAACGGCATCGAACATATCGTCACCTGCTGAGCGATCAATCCCGGCAGCCGCGTCGCCAGGGTTTTCTTGCGGCTCTTCAACAAGTTCCAGAAGGGGATTTTCCTGCACCTCTTCATAAATCCGCTGCTCAAGATTCTGCATCGGCAGTTGAAGAAGCTGGCTGCTGAGTATCTGCTGTACAGAGAGCTGTTGCTGCTGTTTCTGCTGAAGCCTGATTTCAGCCATTATCGGGAGAAAGACGCATCGACATAAGCTTTCAGATCCGCAACCCAGTCACGACCAAACCGTAACTCAAGTGCGGGAGAGAGATAATCAATTAGTTGTACCTTGCGCTCCCGGCCCGCCTTTCTGGCGGTGCGACACATAGAGTGCTGCTCGTAGACAAGATAATCCAAACCAAACTTTTTTCTTACCCTTATCGGAAACAATCGGCAGGATATTGGCTTGTCGAACTCAAGAATACCTTGGCGACGGGCAATCTCAATGGCGCAGAAGGTAATACCGTCACGGATGCAGGTAAAAACGCACTCAGCATTCTCGACTGTTCTTGTGTACTGAACCCCCTGATATACCTCAACGGAGCCATGATGCCTGAGATGGCGCAACCCTTTTTCAGGCAGCACCCTGAGCAGCTCTTCGGGTACATTCTGGAGCTGTTCCGCCTCTGCAGGTGATAACGGGGCACCAAGCTCTCCCTCAACACAGCAAGCTCCCCGACATTCATGGAGATCGCAGGAAAAAAAGGCCTTCAACACATCTTTTTCTATCAGAACACTACCAATGGAAACCAGCGACATAAGGGGACCTCTCTATCTTTATCAGAGCACAACTCACCAAGAGTAACTCTTGTAAATCAATGGAGAAAAATCAAAATCTTTTACCCAAACTCACCAGAGCACTCCTTTTGAAATTTGCTGCGTCGATGAATGTTTGATAGTTATATTACGTTTCTGATATTACCAACTGTTCACAAAAGAATACCAAAAAAGCCCTACCACCATGCTTATCATCGACGGAAAAAAGATCTCGCTTGACCTGAAAAACGAACTCAAAGAGAGTGTTGACAACTACAGAGCCCAAACCGGTCAAGTGCCCGGGCTGACCGTCATCATTGTCGGCGAAGATCCCGCATCGCAGGTTTATGTACGCAATAAAGCCAA
>CAIOLC010000021.1 GCA_903859055.1 uncultured Chlorobiaceae bacterium
TTTGAATAATCAAGCGCTGTTCTCAGAGTACGAAAACTTTCGGAAAAATTGGAGCTGAGTCCGTCGGTGATACGAGGCATTCTGAGAGCCACCTTTTTTTCTGCCTTCTTCCCCTTCTCCTTATCGGAATATATAAAAATCTTGTCGCGTATCAAGCACCCGTTCTTGACAAGTAATCGACTGTAATCTTTCAAAGAGAGTGCTGAAAAGAAGCTTTTCTTGTTCTCCTCAACAACCGGTATTACGGCAAGGAGGGTGATACCAATATCTTTGAAAAAAGAGGCATCATTCACCGTATCATCAAGAAACTCTGCCACAAGAGTAAAGAGCAGAGAGACAATCACTCCATTCAGCAGAGCTATAATCAACTTTTTCGCAAGAGGGGGCTTTTCGGGAGCCAAAGGATAAAGTGCATTACCAACAATGGCCACCTTTCCTATTTCAGAGCCAAGAAGTATCGAGGTCTCCTCAAGCTTCTCCTGGAGAAACTGGTAGGTTTTGCCTACCACACCCTGCTGCCGTTTCAATTTAAAAAAGATCTGCTGCTTCTTTGGAAGAGTGCTGAGTTTGCTCTCATACATTTGCTTTCTTTTGGCCCACTCCCTGGAGGTAAAGAGGAGTGCGTCAAGTTTTCTTTCGGTATCAAGCTTTTCAGAGACCAGATCGAAATTGTACTTCTGAGCACGTCCGGCATAGCTGAGTTCTCCAGCAATCTTGCTGCGGCTAAGCTGTTCATAGTGCGATTTAACCAGATCAAGCCGTTTGCGCGTCGCCACAACCTGAGGGTCATCAATCTTCTTCTCGCGAAGAATAAGCACATAGGCGCGCTCTGCCGACTTGATCTCATCCTGTATAACACCGAGCTGACTGTTGACACTTTTTGAAATACGGGTACTGAGTGCCTTGTCGGAGTCTGAAAGTTTTCTTTCAAGAAAAGCAAGACTGTTTTTGACAATATTATACTCCGCAACACTCTCATTATACCTGGATTCTGCCTCGGTAATCTTTACAAGAAACTGCTGGCTGTCGACAGTTCCATCTGCAAGCTCATTATGCTCCTGGTAAGCCACCAGTTCATTGTCAGCATCATCGACCTTTACCTGCTGATCCTTAAGTAATTCAGAGATAAAGTTCATGGATTGAGTAAACTTCTCCGAGTTCCACTGCTTGTCTGCCTCTTTATATACCCGACAAAGAGTATTCGTCAAATAGAGTGCCTCATCAGGAAATGGGCTCGAAACCGAGACATTGAGCAGATTGGTATCAGGACCAGGCAACACCCTGACCCGCCCCTGCATCATCTGGGTGTAGGCACTGAAGTCCCTGTCGGTAAACGTTGGCAGAATGCTTCTTCGCATGGTACCCCGATGGATTCGCGGGTGGAGCATCTGTTTGAACGGTGCAATATAACTTTTGTTGCCGAAGAACTCCAGCGAGTCCCTGCGGTCACTTTTATACAGTTCACGAACGACATGCTCGCATATCGTTGTGGATTTCAACAGAGCGATATCGGTGCTTAATCCACCAGCACCAGCACCAGCACCAGCACCAGCACCATAGTTAAACTGCAAATCAGTAGCCCCATGCGACTGCTTGATCATTAAAAGAGAGGGTGCGTGATACTCCGGGGGTAACTGGATATAGTTAAACCAGCCATAGAGCAACGAAAATATAATGATAAGAAGAATTCCATTCCAACGACGAAGTACAACGCGGAGAATCTCTTTATAATTGATCTTAAACTCTTCTATACCCGCAGAAATATTTTGGGTATTCGATGAGGTCTGGAAATCGCTCATACTCGATTATTAATTGATGGATCTGAGAGCATTATAAAGGAGATAGGTGGAATAGAGTGAGACAGAAACAGCACCAACCTGGGATATAAAGCCAATAAGTGAGAAGCCCCGATCTTCGGGGATAATGATGGTATCGTTTGGCTTGAGAGCAAGAAAGGAGGACCTGTCACCCTCTTCATAATAGGGCTTAAGATTGAGCTTGTAGGCCTGTATGCCATCACCATCCGGCCTGAAACGGGAGAGGACGACCTTTTTCAGATTTGCGGTCGATTTGAGGCCGCCAGCCCTTGAAAAAACAACAGGAAAATCGGCATTCTCCGAAACAATGATCTGGCCGGGTGCGCCAACCTCGCCAAGCACGTTGACAATCATCAAAATGTTGCCATACTCATCAGCAAAATAGGAGTCGGAGTACTTGCCTGCCAAGGGATTACCGGCCACTCCCGCCTGCCCCTGGGCGTAAGGCTCGGCAGAGAGCCAGCTACCGCAGCAGGAGAGAAGCAGAAACTGCAACGTTAACACCCTGACAAAAAATGACTTAAGAAATCGGATGAAGCACGACACCATTTTTTGGGAATTCAATTTTGCTAATAAAAAAGTCTATCATACTTTACGCATCAAGAGGCTGGGAATATGACCCGTAGAGATTGAACAAGACTCATTCAGAAATATCGCATAGGCTCACGCTTCTTCAGCCACATGCTGAACAGATCCAGCGAAAGACAATCCGCCACTTGCGGTTCAATGTACTCATTTGAGATGAAAATACAAAAGCCCTTTAAACAATCAATTTTAAAGGGCTTATTAAAAATAAACAAGAAAATCAGTGATTTCAGTGAAGCGTCACACCGAACAGAGCCGAAGAGTGGCGGGCAAAATCGGAGAGTGGCGTAAAGAAAAGGCCAAAATAGAGGGTCAAAAACATGAGGGCAACCATCAGCGCCTGCGCCACAATGCCGGTATGCATCTCGCGCCCATCATTCTGCTTCGACTCGCGGAGGAACATGTTCAGCGGAATCAGCATATAGTAGTAAAGCGAGATGACACTGGTCATAATACCCACAAGAGCAAGCCAGAGGTATACAGAACCCTTTGCCAGAAGCGCTGAAAAAATCATCAGCTTGCCAATAAAACCAAGCGTCGGGGGGAGACCAACCAGAGAGACCAGAAACACCGTCAACGCTGCACCTGCAAGAGGCATCTTTTTACCAAGACCCCGATAATCGTCAAGATTTTCGCTGCCAGTCTGGTTCGCAATCAGAATAACCACATAAAAAGCACCAAAATTCATCAAAAAATAGGAGAGCAGATAAAAGAGCGTCGCCTGGGTGGCAAACTTCCCCATCACAATCACACCAAGAAGCAGATACCCCGCATGGGCAATGGAGGAGTAGGCAAGCAGACGCTTCACATTCTTCTGCCACAGAGCAACAACATTACCATAAATCATGGAGGCAACCGAGAGCACCATCAGCATGGTGAGCCAGTTCATACCTGAGGGTGTCGACATCGGTGAGCTCCCCTGGGGGATGACGACAAAGAAAAAGCGCATCAAAAGAGCAAAACCTGCGGCCTTTGAGGCAACAGAGAGATAAGCGGTAATGGGAGTCGGAGCGCCTTCATAGACATCGGGAGACCAGAAGTGAAAGGGCACCGCGCCGATTTTGTAGCCAAAGCCAGCAAGGATAAGGAGAGAGGCAAAAGTGAGCACCAGCGATTGAGCCTGGGGCATCGCTGCCAGCTCGGCACCAATCTTGATCAAGTTCGTCTCACCAGTCAAACCATAGATCAGGGAGAAGCCATAAAGCATCAATCCGGAAGAGACCGCACCGTACACAAGATACTTCAGTGCCGCCTCGGATGAGCGAGGGTTGCGTTTGAAATAACCAGTCAGGATATAGGCTGTAAAGCTCACCAGCTCCATCGAGAGAAAAATCATCAGCAGATCGCCCGAAGAGGCCATCATCACCATACCGATAACCATCGAAACAATAAGAGCGTAATACTCACCCATACTCTTCACCTCACTCTCGAACTGACGGTCAGCCATCGTGACGACAACGGCAAGCATCCCCGAAAGCACAAAAAAGTACTTGAAGAAGAGAGCGAACTCATCGAGCAGATACATTCCGAAGAAAAACTCCCCGGCAGGCAGACTCTGCTGCTGGTGGATGAAAAAGAGGCTGCCAGCAAGGCCGACGAGTGTCGTGATTGAGAGCAGATTGTTTTTTCTCCCTTTTGCAACCAGATCAACAACGATCAGGAGCATAAAAAGCAGGGAGAGATAAATTTCAGGTATAAAAAACCCGGCGCCTGCTTTTTCGCTGGCAATGATTCCCTGGATTTCAGCACCTGATGGCAGCTCGAACATAATTCTCTACGTTTATTCTTTAACCTCTGTCTCAGTTTCAGTTCAAATCGATCACAATTGCGACAACACCACCGGCGAAAGCACCTCTACCAGCCTGTTGATACTGGAGGTGAGCATACCAAGCACCGGCATCGGGTAGACACCAAGCACAATGGTGATGATCAACAGCGGCACCAGCATGGCCAACTCACGCCCGTCAAGGTCAATCTTGCCATTCCAGTCGTGGAAATGGATGTGCTCGTGGCCATCCTCACCCACAACAAGATCGTAGGCTGCATCAGCCTTTCTCTGGCCAAGGAACATCCTCTGGAGCGACCAAAGCAGATAGGCGGCACCAAAAACGATACCAAGTACAGCAACCATGGCAATAGGACGGGTGGTCAGAGAGCTGAAGGCTCCAACAAAAACCAGCGCTTCTGAGATAAAACCACTGAGCCCCGGGAGACCAAGCGAGGCAAACCAGGCAACCGTGACAAACGCAGCATAGTGCGGCATGTAGGAGGCGAGGCCACCAAACTTGTCGATTTGACGGGTGTGGGCACGATCGTAAATAACACCAACCAGCAAGAAGAGCATGGCGGTAATGGTGCCATGGTTAAACATCTGGTAGAGGGCACCGACCATCCCCTCACTGTTGCCTGCCGAGAGGCCAAGCAGCACATACCCCATGTGACTGATGGAGGAGTAGGCCACCATCTTCTTCAGATCCTGCTGCGCAAGGGCGCACAACGCTCCATAGATAATATTGATCGCCCCGAAAATACCAATCACATACATCCCCGCGTGAAAAACCTCGGGAAAGAGCGGGAAGTTGATACGAATCATGCCGTAGGTTCCAAGCTTCAGAAGCACACCGGCCAGAATAACGGAGATAGGGGTCGGAGCCTCAACGTGGGCATCGGGCAGCCATGTGTGGAAAGGGAACATCGGCACCTTGATGGCGAATCCGACAAAGAGAGCGATAAAAGCGACATAACGCCACATCTCATTGTTTGGCCCCAGAATGGCATCCTTGATATAGTTGCTCTGGGTAGCCATGGCAACAAGAGAGAAGGTGTGGTTGCCTGTCACAGGATCGGTAACGCTGAAGTAGAGACCGATCATCACAAGCATCATGAAAACCGAGCCGAAAA
>CAIOLC010000022.1 GCA_903859055.1 uncultured Chlorobiaceae bacterium
CGCAGGTTTATGTACGCAATAAAGCCAAGACATGCAAAGAGATTGGCATGATTTCAACGGTCATCGAAATGCCAGCCAACACTTCCGAGGCGGATCTGCTCAAAAGCATCTATGAGCTGAACAACGATCCTGCTGTCCACGGTATTCTTGTTCAGCAGCCACTCCCAAAACAGATCGACGAATTTGCCGTGACGCTTGCCATTGATCCCTCGAAAGATGTTGACGGATTTCATCCCGAAAACCTTGGGCGTCTGGTCATGGGGCACCTCGACAAATGTTTTGTCAGTTGCACTCCCTACGGTATCCTTGAGCTTTTTGGCCGCTATAACATTGAAACAAAAGGAAAGCACTGCGTCGTGGTGGGACGAAGCAACATTGTCGGCAAACCGATGGCGAACCTCATGCTGCAGAAGCTGAAAGAGACGAACTGCACCGTTACGATTTGCCACTCGGCAACGCCAAACATCGGGGAGTACACCCGGCAGGCCGATATCTTGATTGCCGCTATTGGCAAGGCTCGTTTCATTACGGTTGACATGGTAAAACCTGGCGCAGTTGTCATTGATGTCGGCATCAACCGTCTTGAGGATGCGTCAACAAAGAGCGGTTACCGTCTTGTCGGCGACGTGGATTACGAAGGGGTTTCGGCGGTTGCCTCGGCCATGACTCCTGTTCCCGGTGGAGTTGGCCCCATGACCATTGCCATGCTTCTGAAAAATACGCTTCAGTCGTTCCAGCGTACCAACGGACTCTAAGGCAGAATGGCCAAAGTTGTCACGAAATATATCTGTTCAAACTGCGGAGCTGTCTCCCTGAAATATCAGGGTAAATGTTTTGAATGCCAGAGCTGGGGAACCCTTCAGGAGACCCATGTCGAGCCCGAATCAAAAAAACAGCGATCAGCATCATCAGCAGGAGTTGCTGTTGTGCAGAACCTTCATGATGTAGTCCCCTCAGAGTTTCAACGTATCCTGACCGGCATGGGCGAACTGGACCGGGTACTTGGTGGTGGTCTCATGCAGGCATCTGCCGTGCTGGTGGGTGGTGAACCGGGGATAGGAAAATCAACGCTCATGCTTCATCTTGCCCCCCGGCTTGCTCCGGCAAAAGTGCTCTATATCTCCGGTGAAGAGTCGCCAAACCAGATCAGGGAGCGGGCTCGACGGCTCTCCATCAAGGCGGAAAACCTCTGGCTGGTACCGGAAGTGAACCTCGAACGCATCCTGGCACTCATTGAACGGGAGAAACCGGCACTGGTCATCATTGATTCCATTCAGACGGTTCACTCAGAGGAGTACCAGAGTTCTGCGGGCACCATTACCCAGATAAGGGAGTGCGCAGCCTCGCTTATCCGTGCAGCCAAGCAGCAGAACTTTATTCTGATGATTATCGGCCATATCACCAAGGAGGGAGCACTTGCAGGCCCAAAAGCACTAGAGCACATGGTCGATACCGTTCTGCAGTTTGAGGGAGAGGGCTACCAGCGCTACCGGATAATTCGGTCAGTCAAAAACCGCTTTGGCTCCACCAACGAAATCGGTGTCTTCCGCATGGATGAAACCGGTCTTGAAGAGGTGAGTAACCCTTCAGAATTCTTTATCTCGGGACGAAGAACTGATGTGGCGGGCAACTCCATCCTTGCCGCTCTTGAGGGAACCAGAGCATTGCTGGTGGAGGTTCAGGCGCTGGTCTCCAAAACCAACTACTCCATGCCGCAACGCATCAGCACCGGCTTCGACCTGAAGAGGATGTCGATTATCCTCGCTGTGCTTGAAAACAGGCTGCACATGGAAACCTGGGGGCAAGATGTTTTTGTCAAAATAGCCGGAGGGCTCAAACTGGCTGAGCCAGCGGCAGACCTTGCCATTGCTGCAGCCATTGCCTCAGGGTTCATGAATCGCCCGGTCGATCCCTCAACCGTCTGCTGTGGAGAAATTGGCCTTGCCGGTGAACTCAGGGCCATCAGCGACAGCGAGAGGCGCATCAGGGAGGCCGCGCACCTTGGCTTCAAGCGGATCGTACTGCCTGAGGCAAATACCCGTGAACTGAAGCCATCACTAAAAAAACTTCCGGTAACCATCGCGGGATGCGCAACACTCCGTGAGGCACTCGAGGAAATGAATATCAATTGACAATGGACAATGGACAATGGATAAAAAATTTGTCCATTAGTCAATTATAGAATCCTCGAAACAAGCGTCAAGGTATGAATTCAAAAATAATTGATTCATTCACGAAGCAGAGCTTCGGGTAATTTGCCCGTAGAGATGCTAAATTAAAAACAGAAGCATACATGGTATGTGTCGATTTGTGTTTCTCTGTACCACTCTTTAGCACGCGAACTGTTATATTGAGACCGTAAGCCATCGACATTTTAACTTGACACTTGACCTGTTGTCTGAGATTCCCCGCGCTGAATGAGGAAAATGTCATATAAAAAACGGAATATGAACCGTGCGGAAGTTATTTACCCTGTTTTTCAAATACAATGCTCTACTGCTTTTTTTACTCTATTGCAGTGTGGCACTTCTTTTCATAAAACTGCAAAATGATAACACGTTTATAAAACTGCACACCAGCGGCGTTGAATTCAGCGCAGCGGTTAATGAAAAGCTGGTCAACTTCACCTGGCTGTTGAATGTTCGAGAAGAAAACGAGCGGTTAATGCGAGTAAACCGTGATCTGCTCGTTCAATTGCTGAACATTGAGACTTCGGCAGGCGATGAACGGAACCGTCGTAAAATCCTGACCGATTCTACCTTTAACGCTTCGGGGTTCACTATGGCAAGGGTCGTTGACCGCAAGTTCAGCGAACGGGAAAACATGCTGGTCATCAATGCAGGGTGGAGCAATGGAATAAAAAGGGATATGACTGTTCTTGTGCCGGAAGGGCTGGTTGGAAGAGTAACGGCAGTCTCGGAACACTACGCAAAGGTCATGCCACTGATTCACACAGACTTTAAGGTCAGTGTCGTCTCAGACTCTACAAACAGCATGGGTATACTCAGTTGGAATGGAGGATCGGAGTCGTTGGCCCAGCTTGAACACATTCCTTTAAGCAGCCATATCAAGCTGCATGAGCGGATAGTAACTTCAGATTTCAGCACTTTTTCGATACGGGGCCTCCCCGTCGGAAGAGTCGTTCGCATAAAACCTGACAAGCTTTTTTATTCCATTGATGTGCAACTTGGTGTTGATTTTTCATCCCTGACACAGGTACTGGTAGCTCCTCTTAAAATTGAACCGGAAAAAGATGCTCTTATCAACGATAGTACCCTTATCGAACAGATCCCATAATTTCAGACTTTAACGCATTGTGACAAGAAAACTCCCCTTCCTTATCCTTATGCTCTGCATTATCGCAGTGGTGCAGGAGTTTGGCTTGTCGCGCCTTATGCTTCTTGAGGTCTTTCCTGATGCACTTTCCGTGTTTCTTGCCTTTCTTGCCGTAACGAGAGGGCAAAAAAGCAGCACAAGTTTTGGCTTTGCCGCCGGAATAATTGTGGGCATCATTTCGGGAAACATGGGTCTGAATATGCTAGCCAAAACGGTTGGAGGATTTTTTGCCGGTTATTTCCACTCCCCCGACGATAGCCATGCAACGACGAAACAGAAAATAAGACGTTTCTATGGTGCTGTCATGATTGTCGGCTTTTCCGCCAATGCTGTCATTGCTGTTGGAGACAATCCTCTCGGCCTTCCTGCGGCCTACAGGATAGTTACCCTTGGACTTCTTGAGTCGCTGTTGTCACTCATCCTGGCGGTCATTGCGAACTGGCTCTTTTTGAGAAAATCATTTGCCGACTGAAACAATGGATAACCTTCAGCGCAGCTCAACGTTTGTCTCGCTTTTTGTGATTGCAGTTTTCAGCGTACTCTTTGGACGCCTTTTTTATCTGCAAGTGCTTAATTTCCAGCAGCTTGGCTCAATTTCAGCCACCAACAGCATCAGAAGAGTCTGGGTTCAACCTCCAAGAGGTCGTATGATCGACAGAAACGGGTTGATAATTGTTGACAATCAGCCACTCTATACCGTAAAGGTTATTCCGTCAGAGTTTCATGCAGGAAAAACAGCTTACCTTGCCTGGCTGTTGCAGAAACCGGAGAGTGAGCTGGTTGAAAATATCAACAAAGGTCGGGCCTTCAACCGATTTGCGGCGGCAACGGTCAGCAGAAATCTCAGTGCTATGGTCATAGCCCGGTTGAGTGAGAATCTTTGGCAAATGCCGGGCGTACTGATTGAGACTGACAACAAGAGAATGTATCCTGATTCTCTCCACGGCGCTCATCTGTTTGGTTATTTGCGAATGATCTCGAAAGAAAAACTTGAAGAGCTTGCAGAGCAGGGTTACTCCCAGGATGACAAAATCGGCTTCATCGGTCTCGAAAAGTATTACGAAGAGCGGCTGAAAGGACAAAAAGGGGCCCGATTTGAAATGATTACTCCGCGTGGAAAATATGCAGGGAAATTTGATAATGGAAAAAGCGATATCGCCTCCGTAAAAGGAGATGATCTCTACCTCTCACTGGACGCAGGCCTGCAGCAGCTTGCAGAGAAGCTGTTGAAAAAAACTGGCCATTCAGGTGCTGTTGTTGCCCTTGACCCCTCTACAGGAGGTGTTCTGGCCCTTGTAAGTTCACCAGATTACGATCTTGATATTTTCAATGGGGCAACTGATCGAAAAGGGTGGAATGCTATTGTTACCTCTCCCCAGAAACCCCTTTTTAACCGTACCGTGCAGGCGGTCTATCCTCCGGGCTCGGTGTATAAAATGGTTCTTGCTGTAGCGGCGCTTGAGGAGAAAAGTATTGACCCCACCAAAAAAATACTGGACAGCGGTGTCTTCACATACGGACAGCGGCAATTCCTCAGTAACGAGGGCAAAGGACACGGCCTGGTTGATATGAGAAATGCCATTGCAGTCTCATCGAATGTCTATTTTTACAAGCTTATTTTTAATGTTGGATTTGAGAACTGGACCAGATATGGCACCATGTTCGGTTTTGGAGAGAAAACAGGTATTGACCTGCCCGGAGAGCGAGCCGGCCTTCTGCCATCAAGCGAATATTACAATAAACGATACGGTAAGGGAAAATGGACCATCGGCTATATTGTCAGCCTTGCGATTGGCCAGGGTGAGCTTGGCACAACCCCCGTACAACTTGCCGCTTATGCAGCAGCCATAGCAAATAACGGGACACTTTACCAGCCTCATATTGTCAATGGATACCGTGACACAGCCTCTGGAAAATATATTTCGTTCAGTTACAGCAGTCAGGAGCTGCCAATTTCAGAAGAGACATTTGCGCTGATAAAGGATGGAATGACAGGTGTGGTACAAAGAGGAACCGGGACACTTGCAAACGTTCCAGGTGTAACCGTTGCAGGCAAAACCGGAACTGCACAAAATCCTCACGGAAAGGATCATGCCTGGTTTATCGCCTTTGCTCCTGTGGAAAATCCTAAAATTGCTTTGGCTGTTCTTGTAGAAAATGCAGGTTTTGGTGGAACCATCTCGGCTCCGATTGCCCGTGAACTTATTAAATATTTCATCAAGGGGGGGCCTCCTGTTTCAGCTTTAAAAGGGGGGAAAAACGGAGGAATTTCAACTGGTCAGTCCGACAGCACACAGTGGTCGGCACCGGCTATCGAGGAAGATAAGGTCCCGGGAAACTCCGAAACTGCTGGTGAGGTTCCCGTTGAAAACAGAAATAGTCAAACAGGAGAATGATTTACAAGAACGATCAAGCTTCACTTCAGGGATTCCTTGAAGATACCAGTAATCTCAGGACAGGCCATACTCCCGGAGTCTTTTTTCCGGAAACCATTGCAGAACTCTCCGATTTGCTGAAAGGGGCTGCGGCACAACAACGCCGCTTCACCATCTCCGGTAATGGAACCGGTACAACCGGAGGAAGAATTCCGCTGGGAGACTACGTCATCTCCATGCAGAAACTTGACCATATCGGCGAACTGGTACAAATTGCGGACAGCAAAGCATCCCTTACCGTCCAGGCTGGAGCGCTCCTTGATAATGTCCAGAAAAAAGCTGAACAACGTGGCTGGTTTTACCCGCCGGATCCAACGGAAAAGCTCTGTTTTATCGGCAGCACCATTGCGAACAACTCTTCAGGAGCAAGAACATTCAAATACGGTCCAACAAGAAACCATATCTCAAGAATTCTTGTCGTCCTGCCACAGGGAGACATCCTCAATCTTTCACGCGGCACCTGCATGGCTGACGACAACGACATATTCAAGCTTACGTTGCCAATCGCTGGAGATATTGTTTTGCAAAGACCGCAATACTCCATGCCGAATACCTCAAAGCACAATGCAGGATACTTTTCAGAAAAGAGAATGGATCTCATTGATCTCTTTATAGGATCGGAAGGGACGCTTGGAGTGATTGCTGAAGCCGATCTTATGCTTCTTCCCGTGCCACAATCAATCATCTCCTGCCTTGTCCACTTCAAGAGTCTTGATGCTCTGTTCAGCTTTGTCCAGCAGCTTAAAAATACGGACAAGAGATCTTCTCCAAGGGCAATAGAATTTTTTGACAAACATGCCCTTGAATTTCTTTCGACACAGTATCCTGA
Source organism: uncultured Chlorobiaceae bacterium (assembly GCA_903859055.1). Lineage (GTDB taxonomy): Bacteria > Bacteroidota > Chlorobiia > Chlorobiales > Chlorobiaceae > Chlorobium. The sequence continues at coordinate 6,601 of CAIOLC010000022.1, forward strand.
AATACCACCAGTCAGTGAGGGAGCCATCTTTATAGAGCAGGAGACAACAGCGGAGAGTGAAGAGGAAGATCTTGATGCCCTTTTTGCATTGATTGAATCCTGCAATGGCATGAGCGATGCATCATGGATAGCACTCGACCGCGACGAACAGGCTCGTATGCAGGAGTTTCGTCACTCCTTGCCTCTTCTTGTGATGGAATGGCTAAGAAAACAGCATGAAAGCAAAATCAGCACTGATATGGCTGTTCCCGAAGGAAAAATCCGCGAGCTTTTTGATTTTTATCGGGACTCTTGTGAAGAACATGGCTTTATCTATATTATTTTCGGACATGTCGGCAATGAACATCTGCACCTGAACATTCTCCCAAGAAACCATGAGGAGTTTCTGGAGGGAAAGAGGCTCTATCGTAGATTTATCAAAATGGTTCTTGAGTCAGGCGGAACCCTGTCCGCTGAACACGGAATAGGCAAACTCAAGTCGGAGTACCTGGTGGAGATGTATCATGAAGCTGGAGTACGGGAAATGGCACGGGTAAAAAGAAGCTTCGACCCTTTTCTGATACTCAATATCGGGAATCTGGTTCCTCTGGCATATCTTGAAAATGAGAGCAATTAAAAATTATCGTGTCGAAAAAACAGCATATCCAGCAATACGTCCAGGCCATTCAAAACAAGAAGGCCCGATTTGAGTTTGAAATTCTCGACACGCTTGTTGCGGGTATTCAGCTTTTCGGCAGCGAGGTAAAATCGGTGCGCCTCGGCCACGCCAGTTTGGGCGACAGCTTTGCCATGATTCACCACAACGAGGTGTGGCTTGAAAACATGCAGATTACCCCTTACGAGCTTAACCGCATGGAGATCATTGAGGCAAAACGGAGTCGCAAACTACTGCTGCATAAAAAGGAGATTCAAAAAATCCAGACTAAAATCAATGAAAAAGGGCTTACCCTGGTACCACTTAAAGCATTTTTCAACTCAAAAGGGCTGCTGAAAATTGAGCTTGCCATAGCTAAAGGGAAAAAGCTCTATGATAAACGGGAAACGATCAAAAAAAGAGATAACCAGAGGCAACTGGAGCAGATCAAAAAGCAATACTAATTCTATTTCTAAAACAAAAGTGTTATAACGCGCCCGATTCTTGATGAATTATAATATTCCATAATTGCATTATATCGTCGAGCGTCTTTGGTTTATCATTTTAATTATAGACTTAGAAATGGAATAACAGGCTACACAAAGAATCAAGCTGAACGGTTTGAGCAAAAGAGAAGAGAAGCCACAACACCGGCAAGAAGAACTATCCCGCAATAAACAAAAACGGCAAGCAATGAATTTTCCACCAATAAAGGATCAACTCGACAGTATCACCCGCAATGTTGTTGAAATTATCAGCGTTGAAGAACTTGAACGAAAACTGCAATTCAGCGAAAAAAAAGGTCAACCGCTGCGCATAAAACTTGGTGCTGATCCCTCTCGACCAGATTTGCATCTTGGCCACTCTGTCGTGCTCCGCAAACTGCGAGATTTTCAGGAGCTTGGCCACCAGGCAATCCTGATTATTGGAGACTTTACTGCAATGATTGGTGATCCATCAGGAAAAAGCAAGACGAGACCACAACTCTCAGCCGAAGAGGCGCGGGAAAACGGCAAAAGCTACTTTGAACAGGCTTCAAAAATTCTTGATCCGGAAAAAACAACGATCTGCTATAACGCCGACTGGCTGGGCAAGATGGGATTTGCTGATGTTGTCCGCCTTGCAAGCCATTACACGGTGGCCAGAATGCTGGAACGAGACGATTTCGAGAGGCGATACCGCTCTCAGGAGCCAATTTCCATTCATGAATTTCTCTATCCCCTGGCCCAGGGAATGGATTCAGTACATCTGAAAAACGATGTAGAGCTTGGTGGAACCGACCAGAAATTTAACCTGCTTGTGGGCAGAGATCTTCAGCGTGAATACGGTATCGCTCCACAAGTCTGCATAACGATGGCGCTGCTCGTGGGAACAGACGGCAAGGAGAAAATGTCGAAATCTCTTGGTAATGCAATCAGCTTTAACGACCCACCTGAAGAGATGTACGGACGACTGCTTTCCATTCCAGACTCATTGATCAAGAACTACTGCTCTGCAAATAATGTGTTGAACATCACGTCATCGGAAATCCAGGAAAATCCCAGAAATGCAAAAAGAAAGTTAGCACTGGAAATTGTTACACAGTATTACAACTGCGAAGCAGCGGCAAAAGCGCAGGAGCACTTTGATCAGCTTTTTGTCCATAAAAAAGCTCCTGATCATATTGAGCTGTTCGAACTTGAACAGCAATCGATTTCAATTATTGATCTTCTTGTCACTCTTGGAGCGGCTGTAACAAAAAGCGAGGCACGCCGAATGATCCAGCAAAAATCAGTACTCATTGATGAAAGAAAAATCGAGGAGATCACAGAGATCATTGAGGTGGGGGAGGTACCCAAAACAGTCAAGGCTGGAAAAAGGAAATTTTACAGGGTAGCCGAAAAAAAACGTTTTGAATGAGAGCACTTTTTTCTATAATTGCTCAATTTCAGTGAGTTAAACGCTTTGAACAAGAAATTAATCCGGAGGAACGGCATTGTCATTTGTCCCATCAAAAGTATTTTTCACCAAAGGTGTGGGAAGGCACAAAGAA
>CAIOLC010000023.1 GCA_903859055.1 uncultured Chlorobiaceae bacterium
AGGGCTTCGTGCCTGCAACCGTTCTAACGATTCCCTGCGCAATGAGGCACGTCATGTTGAGATCAGCTTGTATTTTCGCACGGATGGAAGGAGAGGAAGAGGGTTGGGGCGAAGGGTTTGCCGTTCTGACCGGGCCTCACCGCGAGAAAAGGTGTGGAGTGCAGTGTAATACTCTGATAAGGAGAGCAAGCCGCAGCAAAAAAGGGAGGATCAGAAGAAAGCCCGGAATGGTGGGGAGCAGATCGAAAAGACGTTTCACGCTTGCATCACCTCCCAGTTCCACTGATCCTCAATCAGTAGCCCCCGGAACAGCTCACGTCTCCCCTCAAAAATATTTTTCAGCGTATCGAGAAACAGGCTCTTCCCGAATCGCCGGGGCCGCGATTCCCTGGAAGAATCAAATCAGTCGGAGGTTCTGGAATCCATAAAACGTTCGGAAGATGTGCAAGAGGGAGGGTGGGGGCTTATTTGGCAGGCAGGAACACCGGCAAAGAGCACGCTCCCTCTAATGCCAAAATGTAACCATGAATCGCTTCCCTAATATTTATAATGGCCTCCTCTCTCGAACTCCCCTGAGAGAGACAACCCGGGAGGCTTGGACATTCTGCAATCCAATACCCATCTTCACCGGGATAAATTACAGCTTCTCTCATGCTTACTGACTCCTTTACTGAAAAAAATTATACGGCTAATATAACTCTTTTGACCAAGACAATGATCAAGACACATAACGTTACGGTATAAGGCGGATTAGATGGCAATCACGATGAATACGACGTTTCGTCGCAAAAGTCTCCGCTCATTGCTTTCGAAGCAACTCCACCACCTCCAAGCTCACCCATGCCACTTTAAAAATCTCGTCATCTGATATATGGGCCGCCTTAACGTACCATGATCGCCGCTGTCTGCTCAGCCTGCGAGCCGGAACCCGCTTCAAGATTCGCATCTATAATCGGCACAATCTTCATAAAATTGGGTCATGCGCCCGCGAACAGGTCAAACGTCTCATTGGCGCACCGTTTCCATGCATATTGATCGCATGGGTTCGTTTTGTAAATTTGCTTGCAGCGCATCAGTCTTTTAAGCCCTTCACTGTCTGGTTATAAGTTTTGGCGTATTTATATAATCAACTTGGCGCGGAGCGTTATAACTTCTCCCACTCAAACCTGCTGACGTTTCTCTGCTTCGGGTCAAAAACAATGCCAATCAAATACCGTTCACCTGCATATTTCTCGTAATATTTCATCCTCTTGATCTGCTCAAGTGGCTCCCCCTCGCTCACCTTGAATTCAAAGAGAAAGGTTCTCCCACCAACCTTTATGGTCAGGTCAACTCTTCCCTTGTTGCTGACATCTTCTGCGATGGTATCCACCACCATACTTGAAAAATAAGCGTAGAGCACGCTGGCGTAAAAGCCTTCGTACCTCTCAATGTCGTTGTTGGTGTAATTATTATAGGCGATACTGGCAAAAAGGCGTTTGATAACGGATTCCAGACTTGCAACATCACCACTCCTCATGAGAGCAAGCAGCTCACGGCGGATCGGCTCATTTTCCGAAACGCTGGTCATCGATTGCAGAATATAATCGTTAAAACTGGTCTGCACCTCCATGTTGGGAAATCCCAACTCATAGCCAACTCCCATATCCAACGGAAGCTGGCGCTTGATGGTCAAATAGCCGGTCTGAAACAGAATGGTTTCCAGATGGAGATTTTCAATGTCAAAGCTGTTGACCAGAGACTCATTAACGTATAACCCAATAAATTTCGGGATGAAATAATTGTTCTTTTTGATGAGTTCAATCAGAAATTTTGGCGTGCCAGTTTCGAACCAATAGTTCCTGAACATCCGCTGGTTCTTGATAAAGAGCAGGATATCAAAAGGGTTATAGACCTTGTCACCAAAAAAGTTATACCCGTTGTACCACCGTTTCACCTGCTCCATATCCACCCCTTCGAGATATGGGGCAAACGTAGTGTCGAGGTCAAGCTGGGTATACCCGCAAATATTGCCATAGTCAGGGTTCAGGCTGATATCTTCAAGATTGTTCAGGCCACTGAAGATCGACACTTTGGCGAATTTGCTCACACCGGTGAGAAAGGCAAAGCGCAGATACCTGTCGTTGTCCTTGATGTTTGTGTAAAATTCACGCAATCCATCCCGAATGCGCAAGGCCTCAGGGATATTATCAATATTGTCCA
>CAIOLC010000024.1 GCA_903859055.1 uncultured Chlorobiaceae bacterium
CGCAGAGCTTTTTCAATGACTTCATTGACAGGCAAGAGCCCGTGGATATAGGTGATAATTCCTTCGAAACCGCTGGCGTGGCGTTTTGCACGGACGTTCCAGCAAAACCCATAACTGCGACAGAAGGGAGCACTGTCCTTTCAGGGCAAAACTACAGGTTCAATTCAGATCATGATACTTTTTAAAGCTGTCCAGAATTATTTCGACACATTTGCCATTTCTCAAGAATTTATTTAAGTTGATATTTGCGACAAAACCGACATATTAGGACGAATAACGCGACATTCTGAACACAATAATGAAGACATCGCTAAAAAACACGACAGTCGATGACTCTCTGATCCTTTATGCAGAACTCAATGATGCTGAGATAAGAGCTGCACAACGGCACCTGAAAACCGGGTTGTTTAAGCGGATTGTCTCTGGCGTTCTCAGCGCCTACCCTGAAAAGGAGTGGCCAGCAATTATTGCTTTGCACAGAATACGACTCCTCGCTGCTCTTTTCCCTGGTGCGGTAATCGGCTATCGAAGTGCCTTCAGTGGTGGTATGCCCGTCGATGGCGTGATGCACCTCAGCTACAGCTACAATAAGGGCGTCGATTTACCGGGATTGCAAGTCGTTCTGGTCAAGGGACACGGTAACGTTCAAGGTGACCAGCCAATGTCAGGACGAAACATATTCTTTCCCTCTCAAGCGCGCATGCTGATGGAAAACCTCACCCAGAGTCGTGGAGCGATCAAAAAAGCTATGGGTCGTATTGCCGTCGAAGAACGGCTGATCAGTATTTACGAATCGAGAGGCCCTGAAGCTCTCAACCGCATCAGGGAAGAAGCTCGCACTATTGCAGCCACCCTGGAGTTTGAGAAGGAATTCAGCGTGTTGCATGACCTCATCGGAAGCATTCTCGGAACAATAAGTGCCCAACTCGCCACTGCAACAGGACAAGCACTGGCCGCAGGCACACCTTTTGACGCTCGGCGTTTGGCCCTTTTTGAAACGATGGCCGCTACATTGCGAGCACTGCCTCTCATGCAAAAACCGTCATCAACCACAACCGGAAGCGCACGCTTCAATTTTGCGTTTCTGGAGTCCTATTTCAGCAACTTCATCGAGGGAACGGAATTCGATCTCTCTGAAGCACGGCGAATTGTACTTGAAGGGAAAATTATCGACCAACGACCGAAAGACTCTCACGATATTCTCGGTGTATTCCGGCAAGCCATCGATCCCGGATGGTCAAACCAGTCGATGGCACCAGGAGAAGCTGTCTTGCATCAGTTGCGGCAGCGCCATCTGGATCTGATGAAAGAACGGCCGGAAGCGGCTCCCGGTGATTTCAAAGAGCGTGAGAATTTTGCAGGAAACACGACGTTCGTTTCACCGAGAAACGTACGCGGAACAATGATTGAGGGAAGCAAGCTGTTGCCATCGGTTCAACCCGGCATGGCGAGGGCGTTACTTGCAATGTTCATCGTCTCGGAAGTACATCCATTTATTGATGGAAATGGCCGACTTGCACGCCTCGTCATGAACGCAGAATTGTCTGTTGTCAATGCATGCAGAGTAATTGTCCCAACGTTATTCAGAGAGGAATATCTGGACTGCCTGCGCGTGCTTACACGGCAAGGAAAACCAGAACCATTCATTTCCGCCATACAGAAAATCCAGCAATGGAGCGCCGCGTTCGACTACACCGACTTGGATCGAGTGATTGACCAGATGAAGGCCTGTAACGCATTCGAAAAATCCCTCAAGCAGTACCAGTTGCTCAACCTCTCTGACTTGAGTAGCGGTTCTCAAATCGCTCCGTTGGTGGTTACGAAGGGTTGATTGTCGCTCAGGATTGCCTGCCTGACAACAGAACTCGCGACAAATTTGCGGCTGAATACTCGCTGCTTTCCAGACTTTGGGAAGCCTTGTCGCCCGACCATTCTCTCGAAACAATAGACCAGAGAAGTATCGAAAAAGGCTCAGGGAAATTTTCACACCTCCTTCCTCGATCTTTGAGCGACCTTTGAGCCGTTCACTGTAAATTGCCTGAACTGGCTGAACTGACATTGTATTGTTATTGCGAAACCGTATCATTACAAATGGAGCCAAGATCTCCCGTCACAGTATCATGAACCTCAACTTTAAGCACTGATGCTTTTCAGAGTCATGTCCGACATCCATAACGAGTTCTGTCGAGAAGAGAGCAACGAGGACTGGCAGGTTCCGGAACTTGCAGAAGACAGTGAATCAGTGCTCATCCTTGCTGGAGATATCGGACTGCTGAGCAGAAAACAGACATGGTTCGGCTTTCTTTCGCAATGCTCAAAGCAGTTCAGAGCTGTTTTCATCATTGAGGGCAATCATGAATGGTATCACGGCAACATCGAGAAGCACTCCTGGCCGAACGCCATCGCCGAACATGGATTTCACAACGTACACACCGATCCGCTCATTTTGGAGGAGAAAAAAATCGCCATTATCGGTACAACGCTCTGGACCAACTTTTTTGGCGGCAACCCCATCCCCATGTTCGATGTCAGTCAGGGCCTCTATGACTATCGGCTGATAAAAGTCGGAGCCGATTATCACCGGTTA
>CAIOLC010000025.1 GCA_903859055.1 uncultured Chlorobiaceae bacterium
CACCTGCCGGAGCTCACTGATCGTCCACAACGACTGCAAGAAAAAGTATTCAGCAAAGTATTCGAAATAGCAGAGATAGCCAAATACTCACCAGCCGAAGCTGCTGCCTACGAGGATAGCCTCAAGATATATCGAGACTTGAAAAATGTCATCGATACCGCCTATGATGAAGGCAAGGCGGAGGGCAAGCTTGAGGTTGCGCTACGGTTGGTGGCGAGTGGGATGAGCGCTGAGCAAGCATCAAAGTTAGCTGGAGTCCCGGTCGCACTACTACAATCCTCTTAAACTTTAAACTTTGAACCTTGAGCCTTGAGCCTTGAGCCTTGAACCTTGAACCTTGAACCTTTGAACTACAAAGCGCAATCAAATTGGCGGGAGATCCAAAGCTTTCTGCCCAAAGAATTTCAGCTTGAACTCGATAACGAGCCTTCAGAAGAGTGGTGGCAATGGCGAGGTCACCAGATTCACCTTGACTGCTTTCGCAATCCTCGGTCAGAGGTGAAGGTGATCCTGTTTCATGGGGTCGGCACCAACGGGCGGCAAATGTCGACCATTCTGGGCCATCCCCTCTTCAAGCGCGGCTTTGAATCTATTGCGGTTGACATGCCCGAATATGGCGTGACCCGGGTTGCATCCGGTGTACTCGTGACCTACGACGACTGGGTTCAGGCTGGCAGTGACCTCATTGATGCTGAACTCAAGAAAGATGGCCGACCCATCGTGCTCTACGGTCTCAGCGCCGGTGGTATGCTTGCCTTTCATGTAGCAGCGCTCAATAAAAAGGTCAAAGGCATCGTGGGCATGACCTTTCTGGATCAGCAAGAGCAGCAGGTTCGCGATGAAACGGCGTTGAATTTCCTCATGAGTCGTGTCGGGGTGCCATTGACCCATCTGGCAGCAAAAACACCACTGGCAGCTCTTCGTATGCCGATGAGCCTGGCGAGCAAAATGTCGGCGCTGGTCAACAACAAAGCGGCGCTCAAGGCCTGTATGAAAGACACGACTTCGGCGGGTAAATGGGTCACCATGAAGTTTCTCAGTTCGCTCACCACCTATACTCCTGTGGTTGAACCTGAAGCTTTTGATATCTGTCCGATTTTACTGACTCAACCTGAAAAAGATAGCTGGACCCCCCTGTATCTTAGCGAGCTTTTTCTCAAGCGAGTCAATCGTGTACCGAAGAGGGTGGTAATGCTCGAAAATGCTGGTCACTATCCACTTGAGCAGCCCGGCTTGACGCAGATGTGCGATGCTGTGGTGGAGTTTATCCACTCCTGCATTTCTTCCTGATCGAACCCCGACAGAATCAAGGAGGCTTCGTTAACGTTTGATATCGCAGTGGTTTTTTCTTAAATTCCGGCATAAAAAGAGCACGGAAACGAAACAATCAATTAACTATCTGCATAATGTCTGATCCTGTCATCAAGCGGGCGCTGGTCTCTGTATCTGATAAAACCGGTATTGTTGAATTTTGCCGGGAGTTGAATGGCATGGGGGTCGAGATTTTTTCAACAGGGGGAACCCTGAAGTCGCTTCAGGATGCAGGTGTCAGTGCAGCCTCGATTTCAACCATTACCGGGTTTCCGGAAATCATGGATGGCAGGGTGAAAACGCTTCACCCGAAAATACATGGTGGACTGCTTGCCGTTCGGGAGAATGCCGACCATGTCAAGCAGGCGGCAGAGAACGGCATCAGCTTTATTGATCTGGTTGTGGTGAACCTCTACCCCTTCGAGGCAACCGTGGCCAAGCCGGATGTGATATTTGAGGATGCTATAGAGAATATTGATATTGGTGGCCCTTCGATGTTACGGAGCGCGGCAAAGAATAACGAGTCGGTAACGGTTGTCACCGACAGCGCCGATTATGCGCTGGTCTTGCAGGAGATGAAGTCGAACAACGGTGCCACCAAACGGGCAACCCGTCTTTCTCTTGCCTTGAAAGTTTTTGAGCTTACCTCCCGTTATGACCGTGCTATTGCCTCTTACCTGGCCGGAGCTGTCGGAGGAGCGCAGACTGGGACGGCAAGCAAGATGACGGTCAGCCTTGAGCGTGAGCTTGCTATGCGCTACGGTGAAAATCCGCACCAGAGCGCGGGCCTTTATCGCCTGACCGACGAGAACGGAACTCGCTCATTTGATGACTTTTTTGAGAAACTGCATGGCAAGGAGCTCTCTTACAACAACATGCTCGATATTGCTGCAGCAGTCACCCTGAATGAAGAGTTCCGTGGTGAGGAGCCGACAGTCGTCATTGTCAAACACACCAACCCGTGCGGTGTCGCGCAGGCTCCGACCCTTGCCGAGGCCTATCGCAGGGCTTTTTCAACTGATACCCAGGCTCCATTTGGCGGCATTATCGCTTTTAACCGTCCTCTTGACATGGAGGCTGCAAAGGCGGTCAATGAGATCTTTACCGAGATACTGATTGCGCCAGCCTTTGAAGATGGTGTGCTTGAGCTGCTGATGAAGAAGAAAGATCGCAGGCTTGTGCGCCAGACCAATGTCATGCCCAAAGGTGGCTGGGAGTTCAAATCAACCCCGTTTGGAATGCTTGTTCAGGAGCGTGACAGCAAAATAGTTGCCAAGGAGGATCTCAAGGTCGTCACCAAACGGCAGCCGACCGAAGAGGAGATTGCTGACCTGATGTTTGCCTGGAAGATCTGCAAGCATATCAAATCGAACACCATTCTCTATGTTAAAAACCGCCAGACCTACGGTGTCGGCGCAGGGCAGATGTCGCGAGTTGACTCTTCCAAGATCGCACGCTGGAAAGCTTCGGAGGTCAACCTCGATCTGCATGGATCGGTTGTCGCCTCTGATGCCTTTTTCCCTTTTGCTGATGGTTTGCTTGCCGCTGCTGAAGCTGGAGTTACGGCGGTTATTCAGCCCGGTGGATCCATCCGCGATAACGAGGTGATTGAGGCTGCCGATGCAAACAACCTTGCGATGGTCTTTACCGGCATGAGGCATTTCAAGCATTAAGCATTTGCTCAAGCTGAATCTTTCATCAAGAGCTTCCTGAATCATAAAATTCACTACCTTCAAAGCCGGGAAAGATTTTATTCAACGAAATAACTCGTGACTATGAAGAACCAGGCTCTCGCCGACTTTTATGAGGGGTGCCGTGCAAAGGCGATTACACTTGCTCTTGAGGAAGATCGTTATACGGGGGATATTACCACGCTTGCGACGATTGATGCCCATCAGGGCGGGAGGGCCGTTATTCGCGCCAAGGCGAGTGGAGTTATCGGCGGGATTTGTGTTGCCAAGCAGATTTTTGCAGCCTGTGATCCTGCACTTTGCGTCGTTTCGCATTGCAGTGATGGTGACACTGTGCAGAGTGGGGAGCTGATTCTTGAAGTGAGCGGAAAGCTTGCTCCGATTCTTGTTGGTGAGCGTACAGTCTTGAACTTCATGCAGCGAATGTCGGGCATTGCGACAAGAACCAAAGCCTACGTCGACAAGGTGGTGCATACTGGCACCAAAATTCTTGATACTCGTAAAACAGCTCCCGGACTCCGCTCTTTCGATAAAGAGGCTGTCAGGATTGGGGGTGGAGTGAACCATCGGTTTGCCCTTTTCGATATGATCCTTATTAAAGACAACCATATTGATGCTTCAGGGGGAATTGCCCCGGCCATTCAGCATGCCAAAGAGTATCGCGAGAACAATCAGCTTGAGGTGAAAATTGAGACGGAGGTGCGCTCTCTTGATGAGTTAAGAGCAGCTCTCTTTTGCCAGCCCGACATTATTCTTCTTGACAATTTTACTCCTGAGCTGATGAAAGAGGCTCTCCTCCTTGTCAGAAGCAGTGGACTCCCTGTTTTTGTCGAGGCATCAGGCAATATCGGCCTGCACAATGTGGTTGGAGTGGCCGAAACTGGTGTTGATTTTATCTCTATCGGAGAACTGACGCACAGCGTGAAAGCTCTCGATCTCTCCATGACCATCAAGCTTGACTGAAAGGAGGAGTATGGAAATTGGTGTGGACATTGTTGATCTTGACCGGATCGAAGCTCTGTATGCCCGGTATGGGCTGAAGTTTCTCCAGCGGTTTCTGACTGAGCAGGAGATAGCCCTCTGCCTGCATAAACCACAGGTGATTGCCAGTATAGCAGGTCGATTTGCGGCCAAGGAGGCTGTGGTCAAGGCACTTGGCACAGGATTTTCCGGGGATGTACACTGGAAAAGTTTTGAAATACTCAATGATGAAAGTGGGTGCCCCTATGTTTGCCCAGCCGAGGCACACCGCGTTTCAGGGCGTTCTATCAAAATTTCTATTGCTCATGATCGTCGGGCAGCAGTTGCTATGGCAATGATGAACGAGTCTGGCGAACAACAATAAAAAAGCAGGAGCTGTTAACTCCTGCTTCTGCTCTTTACCTCTGTAACCTGTGATGCTCAGACCTCCTGGGTCGGCACTGGTACTGGTTTTGCCTCTTCGGTGATGGTCACCTTTGATTTCAGAAGGTCATAGATCTTCTCCTTGAAGATAATCTCGGAGAGGTAATCTCTGATTTCAGGGTTTTTGTATGATTCAAGCAGTTGCGCTCTCTCAGCTTCAGGTTGTTGCTCCGCCTGCTTTTCCAGGTAAGCTGTAAGATCATCTTCCGATACCGAAATATCACTGGCTTCAGCAATTTTACGGGTGACAATCATCCATTGGGCATGTTTGACTGCATTTGGTCGAATCGATTCACGGAAGCCTGCTTCATTAAAATTTTTCGGAAAATTACCACCGATCTGACGTTTGGCATTCTCCACCAGCATGTTTGAGAAGGATTCAACGATTGATGCTGGAGTTGGCACAGGGTTTTCATCAATCAGCCTGGCAGAGATGGATTCAAGCAGCTCCTCTTCAGCGGATTTGGTGAAATGCTTTTCGAGCTGGCTTTGTATATCGGCTCTGAAATCTGCCACCGATTCAAACTGCTGATTGGTAATCTCCTTGATCAGTTCCTCGGTGAGCTCCGGCAGCTCGAGTCGTTTTACTTCACTGATGACGACACGGTAGCGGGATGGTTCTGTGTCAGCATCCTTCTCCTGGTTCACAATATCAACAGTTTCTCCTGCTTTTTTTCCGGTAAGTGCTTTGCGGAACGGGTTCTCTTCGGGAAGGTATTCAAGGCTGAAGTGATGATTTTCTGTTTTCTCCGCTTCATCAGCTTCCCCTGCTTCATTGAGTTTCCAGACATCACCGATAACCGTGTCGGTTGATAAAGCTGCATCATCAACACTGATCAAAGAGCCATGTCCATTCAGGATCAGCTTTATTTCCCGTTCAATATCTTCATCAGTAATGGTATAGAGAGTCTTGACGAATGAATAACCAGTATAATCATTGATCTCAAATTCAGGATTCACCTCATAGGCAAGCTTGATGGTTAACTGATCACCCTCAAACGCAAAGTCAACAATCCCTGCGCGATTGACGGGTTTTACATCTCCGCTCTCAGCAATCTCACCAAAATATTTCGATGCCATCTTCTCCGCGACAGAGGTCTCAACAGAGGGGCCAGCAAGTTTTTTGATCAGACTTGCCGGGGCATGTCCTTTTCTGAAGCCCTTGATCTGAATGGTTCTTTTTGCCTCTTCAAGCTCCTGGTTATATTCGGTTCCAAACTCTTCCGCTGAAAGAATAATCTCCAGAATCTGTTCTGTTTCGCTGATGTTCTTTATAATCTTTTGCAAGGCTCTCTCTGGTTAATTGGTAATGCTGAAAAAATAAAAAGTGAACAAGATACGAATTTATCCTGTTTAATAAAATAGAGCGTTGCCAGCGGCAGAAGCTACTTGCCGGGTTTATACACCAGTGTGGAGCAGGGCGCATCATGCAGTATTCGGCTGGCTGCTTCGGCAATATTGTCAGCCGTTACAGCCTCTATTGCAGCGCTCTTTTCCCCGGGTTCGATGTATCGTCCAAAATAGGAGAGGTCGGAGGCGGTCTGCGACATTCTGCGTGTCATTTTTTCCAGCCCCATGATGTGGTATCCGAGCAGTTTTGTCTTGGCTGCCTGCAGCTCTTCAGGATCGGGATGGAGCAGCGCCTCACTTTTGAGCAGTTCATGCAGAAGCGCAAGCGAGATTTTTGTTTTGTTGCTGTCGGTACCCGCATAAATATTGAGCGCGGTAAGATCGTCAAAAAAAGTGAGCGATGAATAGACGTTGTAGGCAAGTCCCCGTTTTTCCCGCATTTCCAGATTGAGGAGAGAGCTCATGCCGTTGCCGAGCATGGAGTTGAGTACCATCAGACTGTAATAGAGGGGATCATGGCGAGCTATCGCTGTCCCCAGTACAATCTGCGCCTGGCAGAGCCGTTTTTTCAGCTTTATGGTAAACGGGGTGTAATGTTCCGGCAGAAATGGTTGCCGGGTATACACGTTATCGGGTGTCTCGGTGAGTTGACCAAGAAATCGCTCACCGAGCCGCATGATTTCGTCGTGATTTACTTTGCCAGTCGCTGTCAGCAGCATTTTTCGCGGCACATAGTGCTGCCGAATAAAGTTTTTCAGGTCACTGTCGGTGAATCTCTCAACACTCTTCTCTGTGCCGAGAATTGGTTTTCCGAGCGGATGACGGGGAAATGAGCGCAGATCAAACTCCTCAAAAATAAGCTCTTCAGGGGAGTCATCAACGCTGCTGATCTCCTCAAGAACGACCTCTTTCTCCTTCTCTATCTCTTCGGAGGGAAAAATCGGGTCACAGACCAGATCGGAGAGCAGATCAAAGGAGGGTTCAAGGTGTTCAGGGAGACAGCGCAGATAGATACAGGTATGCTCCTTGGTTGTGTATGCGTCAAGGTATCCACCCTGTTTTTCAATATTTTTGGCAATATCGATGTAGTTGCGCCGGCTTGTCCCTTTGAAAATGGCATGTTCAATAAAATGGGCAAGCCCTGGATTTTTCTCAGGGTCATCGCGTGAGCCGGCTTCGATCTGAATGCCCAGGGTAATGCTGTGAAGGTATGGCACGTCATCCGTGACAATGTTCAGCCCGTTGCCAAGAACACCCAGACGCACGCTGCCCTCTGGTGAAAGGGGGGCTGGAGGCTGCAGTTTATCTTTTGCCATGAGTGAATAATTTTCTGGGGCTTGTGAGTAGAATTGAGTGCAATGTAGTTTTAATTCTTATTTTTAGGAACAGTGAAGAGAGGATGTTGATTATATTTTTTTACTGCAAAATCTGTTTTTCCTTTGGTTTTGGCGCAAAATTAATGTATTTAATTCTGTGATACAGGGGGGTAATTGCCTCTCGGGGGAGTGGATGATGTCAAATATCGGGAACAAACAGCCAGCAATTTTAAGCGATTCATGCTCAAATCATCAATTGTCATAACCGGAGCCACCGGATATATTGGGTCGCAGCTTCTCCTTGCTTTGCTCTCACGCTTTTCCGCTGAGGTCAACTGCAGGGTGATTACCCGCAAAAGCTCCGACTGCTCCTTTCTTAAAAGTTTGCCAGTTGAAATTGTCAACGCTGACCTTCTTGATCCACTTGCCCTCAATGAAGCATTCAAGGGAGCTGAGACTGTTTTTCACTGTGCCGGACTGATTGCGTATACAAAATGTTTTCGTAATGCTCTCTATGATGTCAATGTTCTCGGAACGAGAAATGTTGTCAACGCCTCTCTTCATAACAAGGTGTGCAGGCTGGTCATGACCAGCTCCATCGCGGCGATCGGCGCGTCTGAAGATGGTTCTCCGGCCAGTGAATCCACAACCTTTCAGGAGTGGCAGCGGAGTAATGGCTACATGGAGGCAAAGCATCTGGCCGAGCTCGAAGGGTTACGCGGGCTTGCGGAGGGGCTTGAAGTGGTGATGCTGAATCCCGGGGTGGTGATTGGTATTGATGGGGGGAATATGGCATCCGTCAGCTCATCCAACGAGGTGCTGAAGCTGATTTATCAGGGGCAATTGCCACTCTGCCCCACAGGAAGTACGGGCTTCGTTGATGTTCGTGATGTGGCTGAGGCTCATCTTGCTGCCTGGAAACAGGGTCAATCGGGAGAGCGCTATATTGTTGTTGGCCACAATCTCTCCTTTCGGGAGCTGTTCGACAGACTTGGAAGGAGTGGAGGTCGCGGCGTTGGCCATACCGTCATGGTGCCAGATGCCCTGGGTTGGCTTGCCGGTCTTGGTGGGGAGTGCTGGTCGCTGTTGTTCAATCGTCCCTCATTTATCAGCCTGGAGAGCATGCGTACCTCCACACGGCATCTTGCCTACAGTAACACGAGGTCAGTAAAGGAGTTGAGTCTTCGTTACCGGGATCTCACGGAAACATTCAAGACTTTTACTGCCTGATTCATTTTCTTTTTTAATTTCATCATGCTTGCTACTATGGATACTCAAAAAACTGAACAGGTGCCGGTCGTTGTTGATCCAGCAAAACTCAAACAAATGAACCTGGCTGTTGAGGCTGTTGAAAAGCAGTTTGGTAAGGGAGCCATTATGCGCATGGGTGACGGTTCAGCAGGATTGACGGTGCAGTCGATCTCTACCGGCTCCATGGCGCTTGACTTTGCGCTGGGCGTTGGTGGGCTGCCTCGTGGAAGGGTAACGGAAATTTATGGCCCTGAATCGTCGGGCAAAACCACTCTGGCGCTGCATGTTATAGCAGAGGCGCAGAAAGAGGGTGGTATTGCGGCTATTGTGGATGCTGAACATGCGTTTGACCCAACCTACGCCCGCAAGCTCGGTGTTGACATCAACGCTCTTCTTATCAGCCAGCCTGAATCGGGCGAGCAGGCGCTCTCTATTGTTGAGACGCTGGTGAGAAGCGGTGCCATTGATGTTGTGGTGGTCGATTCTGTTGCTGCTCTCGTGCCCCAGGCTGAGCTTGAAGGGGAGATGGGCGACAGTGTGATGGGGTTGCAGGCCAGGCTGATGAGCCAGGCGCTACGCAAGCTGACTGGCGCTATCTCCAAATCGAGCACGGTCTGTATATTCATTAATCAGCTTCGCGATAAAATCGGTGTCATGTACGGCAGCCCGGAGACAACAACCGGCGGCAAGGCGCTGAAATTCTACTCCTCAATACGTCTCGATATTCGCAAAATTGCCCAGATCAAGGATGGTGATGAGAGCACCGGTAACCGCACCCGGGTCAAGGTTGTCAAGAACAAGGTTGCTCCTCCCTTCAAGACTGCCGAGTTTGATATTCTTTACGGAGAGGGTATTTCTGCCATCGGTGAGCTGATTGATCTTGGCGTCGAATTCGGGGTGATCAAAAAGGCTGGCTCATGGTTCAGCTATGGCCAGGAGAAGCTTGGTCAGGGACGTGAGACGGTGAAAAAAGCGTTGCGTGAAGATCCTGCGCTCTATAAAAAAATCCATGCGCAGGTCAAGGAGTTGATGAGCGGGCCAGCAGAGATTATCAGCGGTCAGGAATGAAGATAGGCGCTCTTGATATAGACCGTCCTGTCATGCTTGCGCCTATGGAAGATGTGACCGACCGGGCTTTCAGGCAGCTTTGCAAGCGCCACGGGGCGGATGTTGTCTATACAGAGTTTATTAGCGCTGAAGCCCTGCGCAGGGGCGTTGAAAAGTCTCTGCGCAAGCTGAAGACCGATGCCATTGAGAGGCCCTTTGCCATACAGATTTTTGGCAACAGTGTTGAGTCGATGGTGGAGGCGGCGGTGATTGCCGAAGAGTATCGCCCCGACTATCTCGATATCAATTTCGGTTGTCCTACCAAGAAGGTGGCTGGCAAGGGAGCTGGCGCGGCGTTGCTCAGGGAGCCGGAGAAGATGGCGCAGATTTCTGAAGCGGTTGTGAAGGCGGTGAGTATTCCGGTGACAGCCAAAACAAGAATTGGCTGGGATCTGGAATCGATCAATATTCTTGATATTCTTCCCCGACTTGAGGATGCCGGTATTCAGGCGCTGGCGTTGCATGGGCGTACGCGGAGCCAGATGTACAAGGGTCGGGCCGACTGGAGCTGGATTCGTGCGGCAAAAGAGCATGCGCGAATCCCCATTATTGCCAATGGCGATATCTGGTCAGCCGAAGATGCTGTGGCGATGTTTGCCGAGACCGGAGCGGACGGAGTGATGATTGGTCGAGGCTCAATTGGCAACCCCTTTATCTTTGAGCAGGCCAGGCAGCTCATCCAGACCGGCAAGCCTCTGCCGCCGCCCGATTTTCGTCAGAGAATAGAGGCTGCAATAGAGCATTTGAAGCTCTCGGTGCAGTTCAAGGGAGAGAAATATGGGGTGCTTGAGATGCGTCGCCACTATTCGACCTACCTGAAAGGGCTCCCGATGGTGTCGCGTGTGCGCAACAAGCTGGTGCGCGAGGATGGGTGGGAGCTGGTTGTTGATATTCTTCTGGCCTACCGTCAGGAGTGCGAGGGATATGCGCTTGAGGGGAAGATTCTCGATGGCGCAGAATATCTCAATGATCATTCAGAGAAACTAATTTTGAATTATTAAAAGAGCGTGTTATGAGGAGTTCGGATTTCCGCTGCAGAGTGGCGGTGCTTGGTGCAACTGGTCTGGTTGGCCGTACCATGATCAAGGTGCTTGAAGAGAGAAAGTTTCCGGTAACGGATTTTGTACCGATTGCTTCGGCCAGAAGCGCTGGCCAGTCGGTCGCCTTCAATGGCAAGGAGTACATTATCCGTGAACCCTCTGCCGAAGCGTTCCGTGGGGTCGATATTGCACTCTTTTCCGCAGGTGCCACAGCCAGCAAAGAGTGGGCCAGGGTTGCCGCCGCCGAAGGGGCTATTGTGATCGATAACTCATCGGCATTCCGCATGGACACCGATGTTCCGCTGGTTGTGCCTGAAGTCAATCCCGGAGATATTTTTAATGCGGATGGCACCCCTGAACCGATTATTGCCAACCCCAACTGTTCGACCATTCAGATGGTGGTGGTGCTCAAACCGCTGCTTGACCGCTTCGGGTTCAAGAGGGTGGTTGTTTCGACCTACCAGTCCGTAACTGGCAAGGGGAAGGTGGGGCGCGATGCCCTTGAGAGCGAACTGGCTGGCGAGAGGCAGGATGAGTTTACCCATTTTCACCAGATCGCCTTCAATGCCGTGCCGCAGATTGATGCCTTCACGGAGAATGGCTACACCAAGGAGGAGATGAAGATGGTGAACGAGACCCGCAAGATCATGGGCGACGATGCTCTCAGTGTCTCTCCCACGACCGTCCGCATCCCTGTTTACGGTGGCCACGGTGAGTCGCTCAACATTGAGCTGGCCAAGGATTTCGACATCGACGAAGTGCGTGAGCTTCTGCGCACCTCGCCGGGCATTATCCTGCAGGATGATCCGTCGGCGCGTCTCTATCCCATGCCGCTCACCTCCTACGAGCGCGACGAGGTCTTTGTCGGGCGCGTTCGCCGCGATTACTGGCACCCGCAGACCCTGAATATGTGGATTGTGGCCGATAACTTGAGGAAAGGGGCAGCTACCAATGCGGTGCAGATTGCTGAGGTGATCGTGGCGAAGAATTGAAGGGCTGCGTTTGGTGCCGCGAGAGCCATCAGTGTTGAGCTGATGGCTTTTGGGGTGGAGAATGATTGGTGAAAATGGGGTAGAAAATTTTTTTTCTGAAGGTGGACGCATCATTATAACTGCTACAGCACCATGGTTTAGCAAAAGGCTTGCTGGGCTATGAGCTTTTTTGAGTTGGAAGCAGGTATCCTTGTGTCTCCATTTGCTGGCTGATTTAAAGTCCGACAGGCTGCTAATAAATTTTTGAAAAGGAGCTGGAGGCTCTGCGGTATGAAGATTTATTTCCGGCGGATTCCGTCAGGAATGGTGCTCGTGGCCCTTTTTTTTCTGTTTTCGGCTTGTGGCGCAGGCAATCAGGCAGGGTATACCCCGGAGGGGCTGTATCGGCAGGCCTCTCTCTTCAGCCGCAATCGCGAATATTTGAAAGCGCTTGATTGCTATAGCAGGGCAATTGCCCTTGACACCTTGCAGGTTAACTCGCCGAGAATGGTGCAGGCCCTCTATCAAAAGATGAGTCTTGAAGGGTTGACCGGCGAATATTATGAAGCACTCAAAACATCGGCTCGGCTTGAAAAACTTCCTGCAGGAGCACTGCCGGACTCACTCCATGAACGACTCTTTTCTGACAAGGCGGATTTACTTCGCGAACTGGGTAATTTCAGTGCGGCGGCAGCATCGCTTGAAAAGATTGTGTCGCCTTCACAGGAGTTGTTGTTTGATCGGGCCATAGTTTATCTGGAGAGTGGTGACTATGGAAAAGCAGCAGCCATTTACCGTCGTTATACGGGTACAGAGCGTGATCCTGCCATCAGGATGACGGCCTATGCCGCTCTACTCCAGTGCAAGGTGGCTCAGCCAGAGCTTGATGGTGAAAGTGCCGAGGCCATTTCGGGTAAAATTGCGGCTGAATCAAAAAGGGTTTTTGCAAGTGAGGGAGAGTTGATTCCGCGAATTCAGGCTCTCAGAGCAGCCTCCAAAACTCTTCAGCTTCTTGAGAAACAGCGCAGGAATGCCAGTTTTCTTCTTTTCAGGGCACTTGTTCTGGCAGAGAAGTCACAGAACCAGTTTCTTGTACAGGTGCTTCGTCAGGAGTCGAACGCAGTCATTGTCAGAAAAGCCGATGCTTTCCGTGAAGCTGCGGACTATTTTCGTATCAATAATCTTCAGTATGCCCAGGCGGCTTCCCTCTTTATGCTTGCCGAGAGCAAGACACTCAAAGCAGAAGAGCGGATTACTGCGCTTCAACAGGGATTTAATCTCTGCAGCGATTTTGCGCCACCCTATCCTGCAGAAGAGTTACTGGAGCTTGAAAAAAGTGCAGGGCGTCGTTTGAGGGGACTGCTTATGGAAAAGACAAGAATTTTTGAACTTTTCGATGCGGAAGAAAAAAACGGTTCCATTTCACTAAAGCGGACGTTACAGAGATACCCTGACAGTTTTAAGCTGGGAAAAGGTCACGAAGCGCTTGAGGTCAAAGTTCGGCAATTGCAACATGAAATGGCTGGGTTGCTTCAGAGAAAAGCCAATATTGTTGTTCATGCTGAAGGTGTTGAAAAAAGCAGGCAGGTTGATCGGGCGTTGAACATTAAAAGAGGAAAAATGCTTGAGTTGCTTGCTGAAGTGAAGGTAATCAATCCTGCTGCTGCTGATATTCTTCAGTTTATTCCGGTGACACTTCGTACAGTACAGAGTGCCTTAAAGGAGGATCAGCTTATCATAAAACCGTTGCTGTGCGACAGCCTTTGCGGAGTCATGCTGATTGGCAAGAGGCAATTACAGATCACTGGAAGCTCCCTCTTTTTCGATGCACAGCACAATCCCGAAGCCGCCCTTCGCAACATTCGCGCTGAACTTGCTTCCACAGGTACTCGCACACCTTTTCCTGACACAGAAGTAGAGTGGTTTACCAAAGCCTTTTATGAACCAGTTGCTGGCTCTTTGAGTGGATTCCGCCATCTTGTGGTGATTGCAGACGACCTTTTGCCATATCACATGTTTGGACGTTCTCTTCTTGTACCTCCAGTACAGCGATATTCATCTCTTCAATCCCTCAAAGAATTTGTGCTTTTGTCAGAAGAGCGTGCATCGCTTCCCGCATCCTCAATGATCTCTTTTTATCGGCCAGATAACCTTTCAGGAGCACGTTTGCAGAAACTTTTTGCTCCTCGTGACCGTATTTTTCTTCTCTGGAAAAATTTCCCATCTCGTGAAATTGAGGCTTGGCGTGAAAGGATTGGCAAAGAGATGCTGGGTACCATTTCCGGTTCAGAAGCGCTCTTTATTCTTCATAAAAAGAGTGAAATCGAGAGAAATGACTTGATGTATATTTCCTCTTTTGGGGTTGATTAAGGAGATGGATGGCTCTTTCTTTCTTAAAATTACAAAAGATAAGTTTTATGAATTCCATCATGTTATCACAGAACGGATGTATTGCCTATGACGGAGGAGCTGAAAAAGGGTAGTCCGGGTTTGCGTATTTATTTTGCCAATAAGATAAAAAAAGTCCTGTTTTTTCTCTTATTGGCTTGTACAAATCCTTTCTTAATGCAATATTGAGGACGCTGAATCTGGAGTGCAGTGGGAGTGCAGTGATAAATAAAAATAAAGAAGAAAAATCGGCGCGAGCCGTCAACACGCAATATTGAAATTGTTATGGCAGTCATGAAGGTTTATTTTGATCACAACGCCACAACTCCGCTCCATCCCGAGGTAAAGAAGGAGATGGTCGAGGCTATGGAGATGTTTGGCAATCCATCCAGTATGCATGCTTACGGGCGTGAAGCAAGGGCAAATGTGGAACATGCCCGTCAACAAGTGGCAAATTTTATCGGGGCGAAAGAGAATGAAATTATTTTTGTCGGCAGCGGATCCGAAGCAAACAACACGGTGCTCTCGCTTTTTGTCTGCTCTTCAAGCCAGTGTATCCCAGGTTCCAGACGCAGCACCATAATTACCACCAAAATTGAACATCCCTGTGTGCTTGAGA
>CAIOLC010000026.1 GCA_903859055.1 uncultured Chlorobiaceae bacterium
TGGATTGTCCAATCATGAACATAAAGAGTGCTGCAAGAATCTGGCCGGCATTGATGAGTACTGCCGCAATGATTGCTGCCCTGGTTTCACCGAACACAACGGGAAGTGTTCTGATGCCAACCTGTCGGTCTCCCTCAATGGATTTGAAATCGTTGATGGTCATGGTGCCAGTGCTGGAAAGGGTGAACAGTGCCGCCACAATCAGTGACGGTTGCAGCGAAGAGAGAGTAACTGATGGATTATAGGCAATCTCGCCCGCAATCCAGGGAATGACAAGATAGGAGACTGCCACAATGATGTTGCCCGCCCAGAGCCGCTTTTTCAGCTTGACGGGATTTGCGCTGTAGAGATGCGCATTGACAATACCAACGATGACGTAAAAACCAATCAGTGGATGGATCAGATATCCGGTAATGACCGAGAGAACCGACCAGATAGCAATCAGAATAGTGGCATTTTTCAATGATATCGCTCCACCGGGTATTGGGCGGTTCGGTTCGTTGATCTCATCAAGATCGCGATCAAAATAGTCGTTCAGCATCTGACAGGTACCACTGGCAAGTGGCCCGGTCAAAAGCATACCGAGAAGAAACTTTTTGCCGTATAGATCATCCCAATCGAAGGTGCCACTTGCTACCGCACCACATAAAAAACTCCAGATAACCGGAATCCAGGTGACTGGTTTTAGAAACCGTAGAATCAGTGCCAGCTTCGAGAGACTCTCAGCGGGCATTGGTCTGGCCGGTACAAGCTTCCGGACACTTAATGGTGTTCGGAACTCACCACTCTCCTGCGGTTGTCCTGAATTTCTGGAAGTACGCAAATCACTCACGCTTACTGACTTAATACATTTAGAGAGATAGGGGTGAGGGAAAATAACAGGTAAAATGGAATAAAGGAATTACCTGTAACAAAACAGCTATTTTTCTCGCCACAAGAGTATGAAAAGAGCGTGGTTGTTCCATTACTATCGTTATTCAAGGGTCAAAGCGTCCCTGATGATCTGCTGGTGCAGAGGAATTCGTACTTCGGGAAGAAGGTGATGCGTAAAAAATCCCGCATCAAAGAGTTCGTGGTTGATCGTAAGAGTATCATCAGCCACCATCACCCTGTATGCGATAACAAGCAGGGAGCCATACATCTCAACCTCGCGGTGGTAAATGCCGATCATTCGATCAATCGTGCCGTTGAGGGAGGTCTCTTCCATCAGTTCACGCAGGCACCCTTCATGAGGTTCTTCGCCTGCTTCAAGAAATCCGCCCGGAAGTGCCCACTCATTGAGTGCAGGTTCATGAGCGCGACGTATCACCAGAAGCTCATTTTTTTTATTGAGGGTATAAGCAACTGCAACCGGCAAAGGGTTGATGTAGTGTACCCACGCGCACTGTGGACAGAACATCCTGTCGCGCCCATCAATCAGGGCTTTGTCAAGTTTTGTACTGCAGAGAGGGCAGAAGAGATAGTGTTTCATGAAAGCAAGAAACTTTTTGCGTGAGCAATTGATTTAATAAGAGCAGTCTACAGGAGATAAAACGATTTTGTCAACACAATAAGTTTCATTGATGTCAAGAGCAATTTTACAAGAGGGTGTTTCGGCCCCGTCAATTTCAGCCAAAGATCAGGATGGCAAGTCAGTTACCCTCGAGGAGTACCGTGGTCGTAAGGTTGTGCTCTACTTTTATCCAAAAGATGACACTCCGGGATGCACAAAGGAGGCTTGTGCTTTTCGTGATAATTTCCCTAAATTTAACACTGTTGGTGTTGATGTCCTTGGTGTCAGTGTTGATGATGAACGCAAGCATAAAAAGTTTGCCGAAAAGTATCAACTGCCCTTCAGGCTGGTTGCTGATACAGAGAAAAGTATTGTTGAAGCCTATGGAGTCTGGGGACTGAAGAAATTTATGGGTCGTGAGTATATGGGAACGAGTCGGGTGACCTATCTGATTGATGAACAGGGTGTGATTGAACATGTGTGGCCGAAAGTCAGCCCTGAGAAACATGCGGAGGAGTTGCTCGCTTATTTGCAGCAAAAAACTTGAGAGAAGATGATGGTAAACGAATTTGAGCAGCTTAAAAGCGGAAAACTTCTGCTTGCTTCAGCCAATATGCTGGAATCAAATTTCAAGCGGACGGTGTTGGTCATGTGTGAGCACAATGAGAAGGGCTCTCTTGGTTTTATTCTGAATCGTCCGCTGGAATTCAAGGTTTGTGAGGCCATTGCCGGCTTTGAGGAGGTCGAAGAGCTGCTGCACAGGGGTGGTCCCGTGCAGGTTGATACGGTTCACTTTCTCCATTCCAGAGGGGATCTGATCGAAAATTCCCATGAGATTCTTCCCGGGGTATTCTGGGGAGGAGACAAGGATGAGTTGAGTTTTTTGCTCAACACCGGTGTGATGCTGCCATCCGAAATCCGCTTTTTCCTTGGTTATTCGGGTTGGAGTGCAGGGCAGCTTAAAGCTGAGTTTGAAGAGGGTGCCTGGTACACGGCTGAAGCGTCGAGCAGGATCGTTTTTGGCGATGCCTACGAGAGAATGTGGAGTCGCTCAGTGCGTTCAAAGGGGGGTGAGTATCAGCTTGTTGCCAATGCTCCCGAGCTGCCGGGGTTGAACTGACCCTGAAGTGTGGAGAGGTTTAGCCCGGATGTGAGTCGTCTTGTGAGTTGGAGCCTCTCTGGAGTGAGTCGTTCAAGGATCTGTGGTGCGAAATGTTGGTGGCATAGCCCAAACCTTGCTTCGAGAGTCTTGACTGTTGAAAATTGAGAAATAAATCAACGAAGGCACTCCGATCTGGTGGGATTATTGTTGAACTATTCGCTGAAAAAGTATATATAGAGGACTGTTCTTTGACGTTCTGGGGATGACAGGCTTTCGACAGGGCAGGTGTAAGATGGAGTTGCACTCCGAGTTTCAGCATGGATGGACTCGTTAAAGAAGTCTATGCAACATTATATGCAGACGATTATTCGTATGCAATGGCTGCCTGATTAGCACA
>CAIOLC010000027.1 GCA_903859055.1 uncultured Chlorobiaceae bacterium
ATTGCGGTGGATCTGAAAGGGTTCACCAAAGATTCCCGCCATGCCATCTTTGCTTATCGTGCTGCTCCACTACAGGTAAACTATCTGGGATACCCTGGAACCATGGGCGCGGAGTATATTGACTATCTCATCGCTGACGAAACCCTGATTCCAGAGAACAGCAGGTGCTTTTACTCTGAAAAAATTGTCTACCTCCCCAATAGCTATCAAGTCAATGACTCAAAACGAACCATTGCCGACAAGGTTTTCTCACGAAAGGAGTTGGGATTACCTCCTTCTGGATTTGTCTTCTGCTGTTTTAACAACAATTATAAAATTACACCAGCAACTTTTGATTCATGGATGCGCATTCTTCACCAGGTCAACGACAGCGTACTCTGGCTTTTTGAGGATAGCCAACAAGCGGCCATTAATTTGCGAAAGGAGGCGGTCAATCAAGGAGTTGATCCGGAAAGAGTGATTTTTGCAACTCGCATGCCTCTTCCTGAACATCTCGCACGGCACAGAGCTGCAGATCTTTTTCTCGACACACTCCCTTATAATGCCCATACGACCGCAAGCGATGCCTTGTGGGCAGGTTTGCCTCTCCTTACCTGCATGGGTGAATCATTTGCAAGCAGGGTTGCTGCCAGTTTGCTTAACGCCATCCGGTTACCAGAACTTGTCACAACAACAAGCGAAGCCTACGAAGCTTTAGCAATTGACCTTGCCCAACATCCTGAGAAGCTCATTAACATCAAGCAAAAACTTGCCAATAACCGACTCTCAACACCCCTTTTCGATGCTCAACTCTTCACCACACACATCGAAAAGGCATATACCATGATGTATGACCACTATCATGAAGACTTTGCGCCAGAGCATATCATTGTTGCACAATCATCGCCCATACGGAGCGAACAAGTTTTGAATACAAGGAACTCAAGTAAAGAACCTGTCAGATCCGACATACAAATACCTCAATCAATTGAAGCTCCAACTGCTCAATTGCACTCAGCGCTCGCCTTTCACAGACAAGGCAAACTGACTGAAGCTGAAGCTCTTTACCAGAAGATATTGTTCTCACATCCAAACCACTTTGATGCGCTGCAGCTTCTTGCTGCACTTCTTGCACAAAAAAAGAGTTATATCGCCTCCTTGGCCCTGTTTGATCAAGCCCTCATCATCAATCCTGATCATTCTGTCGCTCTTAACAATCGCGGCAATGTGTTATCGGAATTAAATCGTTACGATGAGGCCTTGACAAACTATGACCGTGCTATCTTTCTCAATCCTGCCTATACTGAAGCATTCATTAATCGAGGAAAAGCACTGCAGGTATTAACGCGCTATAATGAAGCACTGGTAAATTATGAAAAAGCATCATCGCTGAACCCTGACAACGAAGAGATACTGTTTAATCAGGGAGTTACCTTGCACGAATTAAAACATTTTCACGAAGCTATACAGAGCTATAACAAGGCTTTGTCTCGCAATCCACACTATGCCATTGCCTATAATAATCGTGGAGTCTCGTTGCACGAGTTAAGGCAGTATGAAGATGCACTGGCGAGCTACGACCAGGCGTTACAACTCAACCCAAACTATGCTAAAGCCTACTCTAATCGAAGCCTTACCCTGCTGAAATTGCAACGCTATAATGAGGCATTAGAAAATGACAAAATGGCCATAGCAAGTAATCCTGATTATGCTGAAGCTTATAATAACCAGGGCAATACGTTACAAGAGTTACAACAATACGGTGCCGCTATAGAGAGCTATAACAAAGCTTTGATAATCAATCCCGACTATACTGATGCATACAATAACCGAGGTGTCTCTTTGCAGGTGTTGATGCTGTACGAAGAGGCACTTGCGAGTTATGATAAAGCTTTGGCTATCAAGCCTAATGCTGAAACGTACAATAACCGGGGTGTAACACTCCAGGAGTTAAGACTCTATGACAAGGCATTGCAGTGTTACAGCAAAGCCATTGAACTTAAGGCGGACTATGCCGAAGCTTTTTACAACCAGGGGCTAAGCTTAAAGCTGTTGCTAAAATATCGGGACGCACTGGAACGTTACGACATTGCGTTAAAAATCAACCCTCTTTATGGAGAGGTTTACTATAGCAAAGGTAACGCTTTGCATGAGTTAAAACAGTACCAGGAAGCCCTCTTCAACTATGAGAAAGCTTTTGAACTAACACCTGAATCTGATTTTTTACCAGGAATGTTGTTGCATACCAAAATGATGATTTGTGATTGGCTGACTTTTGAGACTCAACTGCAGCAAATCGTGGTCAAAATTGAAAACAAAGAGAAAACAATTTTCCCGTTTCCTTTACTGGCCCTTGTAGACTCACCGACACTACACAAAAAAACCGCAGAAATATATATCCATTATATCCATGGAAAATATAGCAGAGTTCCAGCTCTTCCCGCCATTTCAAAATATCAGCGACACAAGAAAATAAGGATTGGATACTATTCGGCTGACTTTCATGATCATGCAACCGCATACTTGATGGCAGAGCTGTTTGAGAGGCACGACCGTTCGCAATTTGAGCTTTTCGCATTTTCTTTTGGACCTGACAAACAGGACTCCATGAGAAATAGAGTTGCGGCAGCATTTGACCAGTTTCTTGACGTACGTTCAATGACGGATAAAGAGGTGGCACAACTCTCCAGAACCCTGGAGATTGATATTGCGGTGGATCTGAAAGGGTTCACCAAAGAC
>CAIOLC010000028.1 GCA_903859055.1 uncultured Chlorobiaceae bacterium
ATCGCGCAAAAGCTTTCAAAGCTTGGCATCACCGTTCATATCGCCAACGGACGCAAGCCTGATATTCTCCTCTCGATTCTTGAGGGAGAAAAGAGCGGCACAACATTTCTGCCGCAAAAGCCAACGCACGGCCCGAAACGATGGATTGCCAACAGCGAAGGGATGGAAAAAGGGGCCGTCACCGTCAATATGGGCGCTGAAATGGCACTGGTGGCCGGAGAGCGAGCCAACAGCCTGCTGCCGGTCGGGATTGTGTCGGTTGAAGGAAGCTTCCTGAAGGGCGATATTATCAAAGTGTGCGCCACCGACGGAACCATCATCGGCTACGGCATGGCGCAGTACGGCTCCGAAAAAACAGTGACACTCATGGGGCAGAAAGATCAGAAGCCCCTTGTTCATTACGATTATCTCTATATAACCACCTGAACTCCGTTCGACATGAAGGAAACGATAACGAAACAGCTTGGAGCGGTCTTGCAGGCAAGCCGCGAGATCATCACCCTTACCGATGAGGCGATCAACCATCTGCTCTGCGACCTTGCCGACAGAATACCTGCTCACCAGGAGGCCATTCTCGCCGCCAACAAAATAGATGTGGAGCGAATGGATCCGGCAGATCCAATGGTTGACCGGCTGCTCTTGAACCCTGCAAGGCTCGAAGCCATTGCCGCCGACATCCGCAACGTCGCTTCACTCACCTCCCCGCTCGACGTGGTGCTTGAAGAGCGAATGCTTCAGAACGGGCTTGGCCTGAAAAAGGTGACGGTGCCCATCGGTGTCATTGGCATCATCTACGAAGCAAGGCCAAATGTCACCTTCGATGTCTTCGCCCTCTGCCTGAAATCGGGCAACGCCACCGTGCTGAAAGGCGGCAGCGATGCCATGTACTCAAACATCGCCATTGTGGAGCTTATCCATAGCGTCCTGAAAGAGCACGGTATCAACCCCGATACCATCTACCTGTTGCCCGCAGAGCGTGAGGCCGCCGCCATCATGCTCAATGCCGTTGGCTATATCGACATGATCATTCCAAGAGGGAGCCAGAAGCTGATCGACTTTGTGCGCGACAACGCCAAAGTTCCGGTGATCGAAACCGGCGCAGGCATTGTGCACACCTATTTCGACAAAAGCGGCGACCTTGAACTTGGCAAACAGGTGATCTTCAACGCCAAAACCCGACGCCCCAGCGTCTGCAACGCGCTCGACACCCTCATCATCCACAGCGAGCGACTTGGCGACCTCCCTGCTCTCGTTGCGCCGCTTCTGGAAAAGCAGGTGCTGCTCTTTGCCGATGAGGCCGCTTTTGCCGCCTTGCTCGGCCACTACCCTGACTCGCTCCTTCAGTTAGCCGACGCAGAGCACTTCGGCACAGAGTTCCTCTCCCTGAAGATGTCGGTGAAAACCGTCTCATCCCTTGAAGAGGCGCTGGAACACATCGCCCACTACAGCTCCCGCCACAGCGAAGCCATCATCGCCACCGATGCCGCCACAACCGCCACCTTCCTGAAACGCGTCGATGCCGCCGTGGTCTATGCCAACACCTCAACCGCCTTTACTGACGGCGCACAGTTCGGCCTTGGCGCAGAGATCGGCATCAGCACCCAGAAGCTCCACGCACGAGGACCCATGGCGTTGAAGGAGTTGACGACCTATAAGTGGATTATTGAGGGGAATGGGCAAGTGAGACCGGTGTGATGAGGGGGGGGAATTGGAAAGTATTTGCATCCATGCGGAGGGTGATGCAAGAAAACTTGAAACAAAAAAATTGATGAGAATATGCCTGAAATAGCCAGATTTTACGGAATAGTCATTAAATTGTTTTTTGGTGACCATCCTCCGCCACATTTTCATGCCGTCTATGGAGAACATGTTGGATTGTTCAACATCGAGACCATGGAAATGATCGAAGGTGACTTGCCCGGTCGGGCACGGAAGTTGGTCGATGAATGGGCAGCAATGTATCAGTCTGAGTTAAAAGAGATGTGGAATAAACAGGAGTTTCACAATCTCCCACCATTGGAATAGCATGATGAATCATCCAAAAATCATAAGTGCCTCTACAATTGATGATCATTCACTTCTCGTTGAATTCGATAATCATCAGAAGAAAATCTATGACATTAACCCCTTGCTTGAGAAGGAGATGTTTACACCGTTGAGAAACGCAGAACTATTCAGATCGGTGAGAGTGGATGTGGGTGGCTACGCGGTTGTTTGGCGGAAGGATATTGACATTAGTGAACATGAGTTGTGGGTTCATGGAAAAACAATATTGTAATTGTCATGGGTACGGGTTTTGAGAACTGAAAATTTCGTATACTACACTGTTATTTCAATAATTGAGGACGATTTACCCCTAAAAACAAGAGAGTATCATAAACCGTTACGCTGAAAAGCACGAGCAGACAGAAAAAAAACAGCATGACCACATTGCTCACCAAGGCATTTAAAACTGCAGAACCTCCCGGAGGCAGAGCATAACGGATTGGCAAAATGGCTTCTTGACGAGTTCCATTCTGAAGCGAAATGGCAAAAAACGTTTGCAGAATCGGAAGACATTCTTGAGATGCTCGCCGATGAGGCACTCGAAGAGAAACGAAAAGGCAAGACGGCTCCTCTGGACCATAGTCGCCTGTGAAATCGCTGACAAATGAACGCTGCTCGAAGTACTATGCCGACCTGCCTCATGAAACCAGACGACATTTACTGAAATCAGTTCCGGCGAAAAAAATTTAGGGAATTGAACGCAGAAAGACCAAATAAATCTCTTCATTTTCTTTTCCCCACTTGCATCATGATATCGCATTTAGTATCATTCATCTTGTGAGCAAAGCAGATAAAATCCTCCAGCAGATGCAAAACAATCCCCTTGATTGGCGGATTGATAGTCTGAAAACCGTTGCCAGCGCTTACAATATTGAATGGCGACAACGTGGCACAAGTCACGTCGTTTTTATACGCACTGATGGTCGGACGTTACCTGTCCCTGCTCATAGGCCAATTAAACCGATATACATCAAGAAATTTGATGATTTTATAATGGATTGAGCTATGAAAAATTTAAGCAAATACCCATTTGAAATTCGGCCCCTCTCAGAAGAAGAGGGTGGTGGCTATATGATTTCATTTACTGACTTTTCTGAATGTATTTCAGATGGCAAAACCATAGCGGAAGCAATTGAAAATGGTATGGATGCCTTACAAGAAACAATTGCTGCCCTGGAAAGCTTGAACATGCCTGTTCCAGAACCAGGTAGTGGCGGCACGTATAGTGGCAAGTTTATTCAAAGGGTACCTAAAACCATTCATTCCCGTTTGGTTATGAGAGCAAAACAAGAGGGTGTCAGCATGAACTCTCTTGTAACATCCATGTTGGCAGAGAGCTTGGGGAAACGCGAATAAGATGTAACGAAAAATTGAAAATCAAACAGAAAAAAACAATTCTCTGCTCCAAAAATAATAATTACCAAACTCTTTGTATTTTATATTTATCAAAAATCTTATCAATAGATACAAGAGTATAATCTTCAACGATGGATTGACATGCAATCATTCTGTCGAATGGGTCTCTATGAATAAAAGGAAGTTCTTTCAAGCACAATAAAGAACCCCGCCGCAAGCAGCGGGGTATTGAATTCGTGCCCATATCTTCCTTTGCCTGTTGGCTTATTATGTTGAGTGGCATATGCGTCAAGCTCTTGCTTCTTTGCTCTTCGACGATGAGGAACTTTCTCAGAACAGGAAAGAGCGCGATGCTGTCAAGCCCGCAGTCTCATCAAAGTCGGCAAAAAAGAAAAAAAGCACAAAAACCAACAAAGAGGGATTACCAGTTCACAGTTTCCGCTCGCTTGTCATAGAGTTGGGCACTCGCACTCGGAACCGGTGCAGAATGAAATCCGCACCAAAAAGCCCTGTGATTTTCCAGGACACTGAACCAACAACACTTCAGGCCCGTGCAATGGAATTGATTCGTTTGTACCCAGTAGATGGAAGTTGACTTTCCTGCCTTTTGATTTTGCTATAATGGGTTATCGTTTTTTTATACGGGGAACTTCGGTTTAATCTTTTCATGAAGAACCCTTAAGGCAACAGCCATTAATCTCGTCAGACTTCCAAATGCTGCACCTCAAGCCATTTTGAGAAAATGCCGCGCATTGCCCTCAACCATGGCACTCTCCGCCTGCAGATAATTATTAAAGTAGGTTTGCAATCCATCCTGCTCATACTTCAGCATGACCATGATAAAATCGGTGCCAAACATCAGCCGTTGTTTGACAATTGGCTCCCTTGCAGCAATTTCCTTGATCCAGTTCATAGTATCGGAGTCGGGACAGAATGCACAATCGGCATAAACGTTCTCAAATCGGTTCATCAATTGAATAATCTGCTCCGTCCAGTTTCCAGGTGTACCTGGACTTTCAGCAGAGTGACGGATATCAGCGTCGCCTCCAAAATGGGCAAAATTCAGGCGCAACTTGTTGAATTTTTCGTTTTCGAGAATTTCAAGCCAGTTGTTCGGATTGGCAAAATATGCTGCGGCACTCGGATACTGGCTGAGCTCAACCGTAATAGTCTCAGTCGATCCATCCCGCTTTTTGCTCAAGACCTGCACTCTTTTGCAAAGAGTATTGAAACCATAAGGTGAGGTGTGAACGGTAACAGGGACATCGTGTTGCATACAGAGTTTGTAGATTGGGTAAAGTGCCGGGTGGGTGGGCAAATACCCCAATGGAGGATAGAGCTTGATTCCCTTGAACGGCCCGGCAATCACCTGCTCCTGAACCAGCATTTCAATGCCGGTACGACGGGGATCAACCGCCAGAAACGGAAACACGCTCTCCGCTCTCTTTTTCTGGAGAGCCCTGAGATCTTTCATGTGCTGATAAAACCCTGGAGTCATCTGCACCTGCCCCCCCTTCAGATCCATAACATCCCGGGTCTGGAGAGATGAAGCCTTGCTCATCGTCTTGATGACCAGGTCAAGCTCCCTCTCAACAGTGCGACTCCTCTTCACCGGGGTTACCCCACGCTCCCGAGAACGCAGAGCTCCCTGATATGCAAGGAGCACCTCCTCTTTCAAACGGTGTGCAAGCGCTTCAAAAGAGGAGGAAACTTCAGGAGTGATCGACATTGAACGTTGGGCTCCGGTAGAGCCATTAGCAGCAGGTGCAACGCTTTTCGAGCCATCATCACCTACAAAAAAGATATCCATCATCAACGGCACCGTCATCAAAGGTGTTGACGGGTGCCACTCACTTGCAGAATAGGCACTCTGTTCATCATCATAATTTTTTTCCGGTGACTTCACGGCCACTCCCAAAAGAGAGGCAACATAGTTCACCAACCCCTTCAAATCATAAGAGGTACTTCCCTGCTCACTGGCTGTGAGCTGCCGCTCATTTCCCTTATAAGGATATTCATCATATGACGATCTCCAGGCAATTTCAAGCAGTTCAGCAAAAGCATATTTTGCATTGAAAAAGTGACAATGAACATCAATAACCGTGTGACTCATAATCAAATCCTCCATGATTTTTGTTGGTGACACTGAGCTTTATAACCGGAACCAGGCTTTTTTGCTTTACCCTGAAAAAGAGAGAGACCTCACTTTTCGCGGTAAAAGGCAGGGCAAACCACAACTCCAGAGAGCCGTCCGGCAAGAAATACGCTGTTACAACTTTTCCGATCAGAGAAAAAGTTATTCCCCATCAGCTTTAAGACTTTCACTCACAGCCTGCTTGAACTCTCGTGAAATCTTGAAAGAGGGAACATTTTTTGGCTCAACCATCACCTTCTCTCCCGTCCGGGGGTTTCTTGCCTGTCGCTGATTCTTGTGCCTGATATTGAATGAGCCAAATCCTCTTATTTCAATTCTGTTTCCGGCCTTGAGAGAATCGATAATACTTTCAAACAAGCCGTTAACTACCGATTCTGTCTCGTTTTTAGTCAAACCAGTTTTGTGGGCAATGGTATTGACCAGATCCACTTTTGTCGTTGTAGTACCCATCTCCGTTGACATCGTTAAAAGTTATTGGTGACTGGTGAGTAACCTTCTAATTTACATTTTTTCAGGATGATATGATGAGTCTTTCGACCAAAAATCGGCAAACGGAGTATATCGTCTGTACAAGACACTGCTACCATCAAAAGACTCACATGCCTAAAAAAGCCCTTTTGACCTCCTGATTATTCAGCAGCTCTTCACCCGTGCCGGTCAGCACTATCCTCCCTGTTTCAATAACGTAGCCTCTGTGGCTTATGTTCAGTGACTGGTAAACATTCTGTTCGACAAGGAGCACCGTCACGCCATTTTTGTTGATGGTGCGGATAGCTCCAAAAACCACGTCAGTAAAGAGAGGTGACAGACCCAGACTCGGCTCGTCAAGAAGAAGAAGCTTGGGATTCCCCATAAGCCCCCGGCCTATAGCAAGCATCTGCTGCTCACCACCGGACATGGTGCCGCCCAATTGGGTGCGGCGCTGGGCAAGTTTCGGAAAAAGCGCAAAAACTTTGTCGAGGTTCTGACCACAATCCTGCTGGCAGAGGTAACCCCCCATCATCAGATTTTCAACAACCGTCATGTCCGGAAAGATCTTGCGTCCCTCTGGAACATGAACAATACCCTTTTTAACAATCGTGTGGGCTTTGACTCCCTGAAGTGATTCACTCTTCCAGGTGATGGAGCCACTGTATTTGATGATCCCCGAGATTGCCTTGAGCATGGTTGACTTCCCTGCGCCATTGCTCCCCACAACAGAGACAATCTCACCCTCCCCAATCGTGAGGTTGATTGCCCGCAGAACAGGCATCTCTCCATATCCGGCATTGAGATTTTGAATATCAAGCATGGTGACCACCTCCAAGGTATGCGGCTATAACGTCAGGATTATTGGTAATCTCTTCGGGGCTGCCCTCTGCAAGCTTCTCGCCGGAGTTCAGTACCACGATCCGGTCACAGATTGAGGTGACCGCTTTCATATCGTGCTCTATAAAAACAATGGTGGCACCACGTTGGCGGATAGAGCGAATAATGTCAAGAATCGTCTCCGTCTCAGTATGATTCAAGCCGCCGCATATTTCATCCAGAAGCAAAAGTTTTGGATGCGTTGCCAGCACCCGGGCAAGTTCAAGCTTTTTTTTCAGACCAATTGGCAGGGAACCGGCAGATTTGGATGCGTAATCGGTCAACCCCATCCTCTTTAACTGCTCCATGGCGATCTCTTCCGCCTGACGGGTTTTATTGGTGACAGAAAAGGCACCGACCATCACATTCTCAAGCACACTGAGGCTTCCCAAAGGCTTCACTCTCTGCCAGGTACGGGCCATACCCAGACGGCAAACCTCATCGGGACGAAGATCATTGATTTTCTTGATATCAAAAATCACCTCGCCCGAGGTAACTGGAAAGAAACCTGTCATGCAGTTGAACAGAGTGGTTTTGCCAGCACCATTTGGCCCGATAAGACCAACAATCTGCTTTTCATCAACAGCAAAAGAGACATCATGCACCGCTACATTGCCACCAAAATGCTTGCTGACATGGCTTATACGCAAGAGATGCTGTATCATTTGGTTCTCCGGAAAAGCCCAAGAATACCTTTGGGCAGATAAAGTATGCAAAGCACCGTAATGATTCCGTAGACCAGCACATGGGCATGCGCAAGATTTTCTTTGAGAAAGATGCCGAGAGCTGAGGTTTCAGAGACCAGACCAGCCTTGACCAGCGCATCTCCAAGAAGATTTGAACGAAGCATTTCGGCCAGTGGCACCAGCAGAAGAGCCCCGACTACCGGGCCCCACAATGTTCCGACACCTCCAATAATGGCCGTCAGAATTATTTCTATGGAGAGCCGGAGATCAAGAACCGCAGAGGTGTCGATAAAGCGAATGTACAGGCCATAAAGAGAGCCGAGAACTGAGGTCAGGGCTGCGGAAAGAAGCAAGGACTTGTTCTTGTAGAACGAGAGATTGATCCCCAGAGAGGAGGCGGCATCCTGATCCTCACGAATTGCCTGCAGGTAGTATCCGGTTTTTGATGTTCTCAGATATGCCGTTATGCCAAGCGTCACGGCAAGTACCAGTAACATCGCGTAATAAAAGGGGTTCTTGCTGTTCAAGTCAAGCCCCCACAACGAGACATCAGAGAGCAGAATACCCTGAGCGCCGCCTGTAAAATCAAAGTTGAGCACTGAAAGACGAACAATTTCAGCCACTGCAATAGAGGCAAGGCCAAAGTAATGGCCACGCAAACGAAAAACGATGGCGCCGGTAATGAGCGCAATAATGGAGGCTGCGATAATCCCCACTGCCATACAAATCAGCGGATTAAGCGTGGGGTAGTTCGTCAGCAGAATCAGTGTCGTGTAGGCTCCTGCTCCAAAATAGGCTGCATGGCCAAAACTGTACTGCCCGGCATACCCGCCGAGAATATTCCAGGCCGATGAGAGTGCCGCCATCATCAGCACGGAGATCAAGATTCCCGTAATGTAGGGGTTTTCGCCAATGACAAGTGGAAGCGCAATGGCGGCGGCGGCAAGAATTGTTAGAAGAGTGATCTGTTTCATGATTGTCCCCCCTTTTTACCGAACAGCCCTTGCGGACGAAGCAGCAGTACGGCCAGAAAAAGCACAAAGACCACAACATCTTTCCAGTCAGAGGAGAGATAGGTCGCAGACATCGCTTCAACAACACCAATAATAATCCCCCCGACACCTGCCCCGACAACTGAGCCAAGACCTCCAAGAACGCAGATGGTAAAGGCCTTCAGAAGAAAACTGTGACCTGCAAGGGGATGGATGTAGTAGGTTGGCGCAATGAGCGCACCGGCGGTTGCCGCCAAAGCCGTGCCAAGACCAAAGGCGATGGCGCTCATCTTTGCAACATTGATACCCATTAACTGCGCCGCTTCACGATTCTGGCTCGTCGCCCTCAAGGCCATGCCTGTGGTGCTTTTGGAAAGGAAAATGTAGAGAATCGCAATAATAACGCAGGTAATAAGAAATGAGAAGAGAAGCGGTGCCGATATTGAAATTCCTCCAGGGAGATTGAAGGCGCTGCTTGAGTAGGATGTTGTCAATATCTTGGGGTCACTGGTAAAGGCAAGGAGTGCTGTATTGCTCATAATCAAACCAAGGCCGATGGTCAGCAGAATCTGGTTTTGATGGGGATGATTGATCACCCTGTTGATAAAGAGCCTTTCCAGCAGGTAACCAAAAAGAAAGGCTGTTGGAAGAATCAGCACAAGCGAGAGATAGGGATCAATATGCAGCAGGGTAAAGGCAAAATAGGCGAGATACATCCCAAGCATCATAAGATCACCATGCGCAAAGTTACTGATGTTCATCACACCAAAAACAAGGGACATACCAATCCCTGCAAGGGCGTAAACTCCTCCTGTCAGTATGCCTGACAGGAGTGGCTGAAGAAATGACATAGTGATTCTCCTTGTGTAATGAACTCATCCAGAAGGCAATAGCACCTCAGGCACGATTGGCAAAGGCACAGGAAATCTTATCGTTTAAAGGGATAAACAAGCTTTTTCTTGCTGAACGTTGCAGGATAGACCGTTTCATATTTACCGTTCTGAATTTGCTGTACCAGCATAGGATGGTTGTTCTGGTTGGTAAAGCCGCTGTAGTCAGCAAATTTTACCGGACCCATAATGCCACTCCAGCTTCCGGCCTTGAGAGCTGTACGAAGTGCAGCAGGATTTTTTGACTTTGAAGCACTCTCCGACATAATCCTGATTGCCTCATAAGCACAGGCTGCATGATAGGATGGCTCTTTGCCAAATTTCGCCTTATAGCGGCTGCCAAAATCAGCGGCACCTGCCCAGTTAACATCATCTGTCCATTGAGTCGCAGAGACAACTAAATTGGATATCTCCGTCTGTTGAGCAAACTGAGCTGTCGTATAGCCTGCGCCTGCACCAAGAAAAGCCTTGGGGGAAAGGCCTATCTCCTTTGCCTGACGCATCAGGAGAATAGCATCAGCATCATAGGAGACAAGAAAGACAAGATCAGGATTGGCTGCCTTGACTTTTGACAGTGATGGGCGATAGTCTGGCTGACCCTGCTGGTACTTTTCGTTGGCGACCTCTTTCAAGCCCATTTTTAAAGCATTCTCCTGGGCCGTCTTTACTGTTGAAACTCCGAAATCAGTGGCAGCATAGACAAACGCAATGGTTTTTGGCTTGTACGACTTGACAGCATCCATCAGCACCATTGAATAGACATTTGCAGGAGCATTCAGCCTGAAAACATTCCTGTACCCTTTCATGGTAATCTCCTCTTTGGCAGCAGCAGGAACAAG
The DNA here is from genome assembly GCA_903859055.1 of uncultured Chlorobiaceae bacterium. Lineage (GTDB taxonomy): Bacteria > Bacteroidota > Chlorobiia > Chlorobiales > Chlorobiaceae > Chlorobium. The sequence goes on from CAIOLC010000028.1 coordinate 10,312, forward strand.
GAGTGGCACCTGATACTGGTCAGCCCTTGAGGCAACGACATTGGCACAGCCTGAGGTGTAGGGGCCAACAACGCCCATAACGGCATCGCGGGTTACCAGCTTTTCATAAGCGGCAAGCGCATTTTTTGGATCGCCGCCATCATCCTCCTTGATCAGTTCAACCTGAATACCCTTTATTTTCAAATCCTCAATGGCCATAGTGGCTCCATTGGTAAGATTTTCCCCGATCTGAGCCTCTTTGCCAGTAATTGAGTTGATGAAGCCTATCCTGACCGGAGCTGCATGGAGCAGCATCGGCAAAGCCAGCAAGGCGGCCGCAACTATTGATGCAAACTTTTTCTTCATAACGGTTCCCTCGTTTTTTGAGTTACCAATAGAATGAACACTGAGAATCAATGTGACGACTCGATTTTTCAAGAATTCGTACAATACCAAGTTACAACTCTTCAATGAAAAAATTGTGAAACGAAAGGAAAAAACTCCTCCTCACCTATTATAAATGAAAAACTTGTACATTGTGACGGAAAAACATTCTGCACATCAAATGAACAAAACCGGAGGAGAAAACATGGAGGCAAAAGATATTGTCCTTGACATCCTGAAAAAGGAGAGCGAACCTCTGAACGCTGGCAAGATTACTGAACTCAGCGGCCTGGATCGAAAAGAGGTTGACAAAGCAATGAAGGCGTTGAAGGATGAAGGGACCATCGTCTCTCCAAAACGCTGTTACTGGGAACCCGCGAAATAGAGGGGAGTGGTGTGTCCGTGGCGTAACCGCAAAAAAGGAGATACCTGCCTCTTTTGCGGTCACCTTATGCAATCATACAAGAACGGCATCACTCTCTTCTGCCCCGTTCACCCCGACGATTGTCGTTTCCCTGGTTTCGCTGGTTTTGGTTATCATTGCGTTGATCACGAGGATTGTCGTTGGGACGGTTGTCCCTCTCGTCCTTGTTGTCAAAACGATCACTCCTCTTACCATTATCGCGCTCATGACCCTCAAATCGCTTACCCCTGTTATCCTTCCAGTCGTAGCGACCATCATACCGACGGTCGTGCCGACGGTATTCGACATCCCGAGACCTTCTTATCTCTTCCCAGCGGTGTCGCCTTATGCCGTATGGCAGCCGACTCTCATGCACAACCATCCACGGGCCGCGATAATCACCTGATCCATACCAGATACCATTATGGAAAACATAATAAGAGTTGCCAAAAAAGATGATATCATAAGGACTTCCAACCGCGACTGAAAAGCCCATATCCGGTAGAAGAACAAATCGGGGACGCATGTCAAACACAAAGGGAGCGCGCTCCGGGGCTCTCTCGCCCAAACCAATATGGATGCTTACCTCCGCCTTTGCATCAGTGGCGGGAGAACCAAGCAGTGCTCCTGCAATTCCAGCGGCCAGCCATAGTTTTTTGCTCATACCTCTCCCCCTTGCGTTAAAGTGTTAAAAATCAATCTGCCATAACTCTATTGACGATCACTGCTGTTTATTCCTGCACAGTGCCTCCCTGAGCCCTGAGTTTCGTTCTGTCTTATTCCTGACAAGAGAGTAAAATATATCTTCGTCCGCCCATATTTCAACACTTTTTTTTGCTCTTGTCAGGCCGGTATAGATGAGCTCCCTGGTCAGGAGTTCGCTGTCAACGGGCGGAAGCAGCATCAGCACGCGTTCAAACTCTGACCCCTGGCTTTTGTGAATCGTCATGGCGTAGGCTGTTTCATGAACGGGGAGACGTTCCGGAGGGATGCTGCGGACTCCTCCGGTGGGAGTTGAGAAAAAGACTCTGAGTGCGCCTCCCTTTTCTGGGTCAGGGAAGAGGATGCCGGTGTCACCGTTAAAGAGGCGCATAGAGTAGTCGTTGACAGTGACAAGAACAGGACGTCCCGCATAGAAGATGGTTGATGGAGCAATCAGCCCTTTTCGGGCAAGAATATTTTCAACCAGCAAGTTGAGACCACTCACACCATAAGCACCCTCTCGAAGGGCACAGAGTATCCTGAAGCGATCAAACTGCTCAAGCGCCTTTTCAGGGGAGGGTGCCTCAAGATAACCTTGATAGCCTTCGAACACTTTTGTTGCAAGAGCATTTCGCAACTCTGCGCGGTCGGGCGACGGCTGCCAGAGAAGAGTGCCCGACTCATGACCTTTCAAGAGTGCCAGTGCCTCACTCTCCTGACCGGCATTCACCGCTCGGCTGAGTTCAGCAATGCCGCTTCCCGGCTGAAAGCGGTAGTTCTTTTCAAGCACAATAAGTGAAGAGGAGAGTGGCGATATGGGGTTCTCCTCCCCGGCAGCATGGCATATATCACCAAGCACCGCACCGGGCTCAACCGAGGAGAGCTGATCTTTATCGCCAAGCAGAATAAGGCGGGAGTTTGGCTTCAGCGCCGCCACAAGAGCGCTCATCAGTGGCAAGGCAACCATTGAAGCCTCATCAATAATGACAGTATCGAAAGGAAGCTGATTGCGGGCGGAGTATCGAAAAAGGGTTGAATCGGAAATAGCCCCAAGCAGCCGCTGGATGGTAACAACATCATCAGGAATTGCAGCTTTGACCCCATCGGTACAGTCGAGGCTTTGACGGATGGAGTTGACCGACACTTTCAACCTTGCAGCAGCCTTGCCCGTCGGGGCTGCCATGGCAATCCGTTGTTTTTTTCTCCCCTCCTGCTCAAGCAGCAGCGCCAGAATGCGGACGACGGTCGATGTTTTGCCCGTCCCCGGGCCACCGGAGATGAGACAGAACTGCCTCTGGAGTGCTACTGTGGCGGCTTTTTTCTGTAACTCATCAGCGCTTTCGGGGAAAAGTCGTTTGAGGGAGCTTTGCAGTGTCGCCTCATCAATGTTTTGAGCAACTGCGCCAGCTTTGTGGAGAATGGTCTCTGCAAAATCATGCTCGTTTCTCCAGTAGCGATAGAGATAAAGGCGACCTGCGGAATCAAGCACCAGAGGACGGTGATGCTGACCGTTCAGGCTGACGATCGGGCTTTTTCCAAGCATGTCAAGCAAAAAATCAAGCTGAGGCAACAGCAGCTCTCTCCCGTTCACCCTGACCATTTGCCCTGCAATATCGGCAAGCTCCAGGCAAAGATTGCCCCGCCCGACAGCGCTGCTGGCAAGAGAAATCACAACCCGGAAGATCTCACTGACCTCACCATCGGTCAGCTTGCCTATAAAGGCTGCAAAATGGCGGTCAATGGCCCGTTCCTGAAACTCAAGAGTCATAGGCTTATCCTCCCTCCTCAATGAGAATATCGGTCAATGCCTCGATCAGCCCCTCAGAGGGAAGGTCGCGGAAAAATCCTCTGCTCTCCCCCTGCTCCTGGCTCACTCCGCGCAGAAAAACGTAGATCACGCCGCCGAAATGGGTGGCGTATCGATATTTTTTAACCCGCAAAGAAAGATACCGGTTGAGCGCCACCGTGTAGAGCAGGTATTGGAGCGGATAAAGGTTACTCTGCATCGCCTGTGTCATTGAAGATTGACCGTAGTCATCAAGAGAGTTGCCAAGATGATTGGATTTCCAGTCGAGCAGGTAATAGCGACCTCCCTCCTCGAAAACCATATCCATGAACCCCATGAGCATTCCCTTGACAGGCTTGAACTGGAGAGCCTCTGCAAGCTGGGCAAGGTCAATCCCGCCCGACAAAAACCCGTGACGCGCAAGAAGCTCGCCAAGCGTCGATGAGTTGATAAAGCGGAGAGGGAAGAAAAACTCCAGCTCGGTGCTCCAGTTCCCCTTCTTGAGAGAGCCAAGGGTAAAGAGAGCGTCATGCGACGAGAGTGACGTCCTGAGAACATTGTGCACCATCATGGAAATATGCGGTTCCCACTCCGGTTTATAGTTGTACCGCTCCAGACCTTTTATCACCCAATCACGAATTGACTCATCAGAGGGCGAGGCAAAATCGAGCTTTTCAAAAATCCCGTGCATAAAGATACCCGCCTGCGCACCTTTCGGAAAGGTAAAGATACTCTGCCCGCCTGCGGCTGTAATCGGCACCTCGCCTGCCTGACGCGCCTCATCGCGATCCGGCAACTCCTCGCTCTGTTGCCTGGGGCCGGATTCGTGGCGGCTGAAAGAGGTGAAACTTGAAACGCGCCAGCCGGTGTCAACCCTGCCGCTGAAGCTGCGCAGGTGGGGCTGATCAGAGGCTATGGCTAAACGGGGAAGGAGTGACTTCTCCACAACATCCTCCCGATTCATCAGTCTGAAGCCAATTGTTCCCCCTGAACTCCCGGCAAACTCCTGTAACTGGCTGGCCATCGTTGCTGCGCTCATGGCTTTCATTTCAGCAACCAGGGCCTCCGCAGGATTCTCCCTTTCGCGAGTATCACCTGAAGCATGAAGCAGATAGTTGATCGGCGAGGTGTCCGCACGGGTTTTGCCTGCAAAAAGATAGCAGCGGTACTTTGCTCTCGTCAGTGCCACATAGAGCAGCCGGAGACTCTCCGCCAGCGATTCCTTTCCGGCCAGGGAGCGGTGAAGGTCAATATCGGAAGAGCCGAAATCCTTCACGAGCTGCCACTGCTCATTGTGGAACATCACCACCTCGCCCTTATGGGTTGCACCGCCCCAGAGAAAAGGGCAGAAGACCACCGGATACTCGAGCCCCTTGCTGACATGGATGGTGACAATCTTCACCGCCGCCTCATCCGTTTCAAGGCGAATCTGGTGCTCCTCCTGCTCATCCTCAGCCCCGAGCCGTTCGCTGAACCAGACAATCAACCCCTCCATGCCGTCTCCCCGCTCATGCTCCTCACCGTGGAGCAGCTCAAAACAGTGCAGAATATTGGTGAGCCGCCGTTCTCCATCAGCATAACCGAGCAGACGACCGCGAACCCCCTCCCTCGACATCAGCTCACGGCTCATCACCATACAACCCCGCTGAAGCCAAAGCTCATGAAAGTGACGGAACGACCTGAGGCACTCCGTCCACAACTCCTCATCATCAAGCAAGCTGGCAATCTCGTTGCCTGACCTGCCGAGGAGATCGGTCACCAGCGCAGCCCGCAGCTTCGCTTCATTACCTGGATCGCCAAGAGCAGAGAGCAGAATGCGCAGCTCTTCGGCCTCCCTTGTTGCAAAGATGCTTTTGTCGCTCCGCATCACCCCCGCAATACCTCGTGCACTGAGGGCGTTGAGCACCATGGCTGCCTGCCGGTGCGTGCGCACAATCACGGCAATGTCGCCAGCGGTGAGAGCGTTGCCCCCTACAAGGATTTCACCATCCTTCAGGAGACGCACAATTTCCCCGGCCAGCGCTTTGGAGGCAAAAGTGCCAGCATCCTCAACCGTCCATACGCCGCTCTTTTCATCACTGGAGTCCATGAACCAGAGCTGCATCGGCTCACTCTCGCTCCCCTCCCCGCTCTCACTCTCTTTACGGTTTCCCGCAGCAAGAGGATGGTAGAGAATTTCATCATAGAGAAAGGGTCGCCTTTCATTGTCGAACAAGGTATTGAAAGCATTGAGCAGCGGCGGAGATGAGCGCCAGTTATCCGTCAGGGTAAAACGACACTCCTCACTCACTTCACGGGCCGCCCGCATGTAGGCGAAAATATCCGCGCCACGAAAGCTGTAGATCGCCTGTTTAGGGTCGCCAATAAGAAAGAGCGGCAAGTCACTGCCAGCGTAAATGCTCCTGAAAATCTCATACTGCACCGGATCGGTATCCTGAAACTCGTCAATCAGCGCCGCCCGGTACTTGGCTCGAAGCAGCCCAGCCAGTATCACCCCGCCTCCATCCGAAAGGAGCGCTCGATAGAGATCTTCGAGCAGGTCGTCGAAAAAGCGAACATTGCTGGCCCGTTTGCGTTGCGGCAGGCTCTTTCGGTAAAAGCGAACCAGCTCAGCCTTGAGTGCAAGACAGCGACTCTGCACCGCATCGTGCAACCGCTGGCAGTTCGCGAAGAGAGGGTGATCCGGTGGCGTGTTTTTCAACTTCGTCCCTTCACTGATGGCACTTGCTGTAAACTTGTTAAAGTCAGCGAAAAGGTCATAAGGGTTGCCAGCAGCAACAAAGGCATCCATGTCGGCAAAGAGTGGCTCAAGCAGGTCTATCCGGTAAGTATCCTGCGATCGCTTCAGCCCCTTGTTTGTTGTCAAGAGCTCTGTAATGCTCTCACGTTCACGCTTCCAGAGAGTGCTTGTCTCCGAGTATGCGGCGCAGCACGCCTCGTCAAGCATCCGTATCTCCTCGTCGCTGAAGTCGGGGATAACCTCCACCCCGGTACCGGCATGAAGATTTCTCAGCAGCGAGATAAAGGTTTCAGGCGAGTGACGATTGCGCAGGGTATAGCCAAGCAGCGGTGAAGGTTCGCGGAAAAAGTGCATTCTCCAGAAATCCTCCACAATATCGCGAAGCAGCCCTGTCTGGTCAGTCACCAGTTCGGTATCGTACAGTGAACCGCTTTCAAAAGCATTATCCTGCAACGCCCGCAGGCAGAAACCGTGAATAGTGAAAATCGAGGCCGTATCGAAGGCACCAAGAGCCCGCTCCAGGAGATCGCGCACCCTTTTCATGCCGGTTTGAGAGGCCTTTTCGTGCAGCTCTTCAAGAAATGCGTCGCTGGTGTTGCCCCCCTCCATCACCTCAAGCGCCTCACGGATACGAGCGCGGATTCTGGCACGAAGCTCCTGCGTCGCCGCCTCGGTATAGGTAACCACAAGAATCTGCTCCGGCAACAGCTCCTGCTCCACCAGCAGCCGCAGATAGAGCGAGGCAATAGCGTAGGTCTTCCCCGTTCCGGCGCTTGCCTCGATAAGGTTGGTGCCGGAGAGTGGGACTATGGTGTGATTGAGCGTCTTCACATCATTCAGCCCAATTTTATATCGACATCGCCAAGACTTACCTGCCTGAACCGTTCCAGAACATGCGGCGGTCGTGCATTGATGATGGAGATGCAGATATTTGTATTGAGAAAATAGCTCACTGGGCAACCTCCTCCCATCGCTGTTCCTCAGGTTGTTCTCTCTTTACTATAAAACCCGGCTCGAATTCCTGCAAAGAAGATTCGAGCATTGTCCACGATGTATCAAGCGGCAACAGTAACACACCATTACCGAAATGTTTGATCATATTTTAAAATCAATATAATAAAAACTCTTGGAACAAAATACGTTCATTGGTCTGCAGGGATATACGGAATTAGCCCCTTTTCATAGGCAATAACCTGAACTTCACGCGGCATACTGCGAATATCTACCATGAACCCGTTGACCTGTAATGTCCAAATCAAAGGATTGTTATCTACATGGCCAGGCAAGCACCAGTTTGGGTCAAGTGGATACATGTTGAGCAGATCACGAATAAGTTTTCCCTTATTTTCTCCGCTACTTTTACTGACACCACATACTGCGCATAACTCATCCGCCCGGAGATGTGGCGTTTGCGTTTTGTCGAAAAGAAAATTGACGGTGCCGAGCGCATAGAGAATACCGCAGGCCCAAATTTCGGGTTTTCCCCGCATGATGGGAGAGGGGCGTTTGCGCGCAAGTGCTGCTGCCAACCGACGAGCAAGCGTTGCATAATCGCTGTTCAAGTGTTGTTTGCAAATGCTCTCTGTCAGATTGACAATTGCCGAGAAGGCAGGTTCTAAGGCTTTTGGAACGGATTCGGACTGTTTCTTTGCCATTTATATTTACTTTAAGGGTTTACATCACTTTTACAAAATAAAAACAGAGAGACTCTTCACCTCACTCACTCCTGAACCAGCACCACCATCCCATCCTTCAGCTCATTGGAGGGATGAACCACAACCCTCTGCCCCTCGCTGACACCGGCAAGCACCTCGGCCTGCCAGGTACCGCGCATTCCGAGAGTAACGCTTCTGTCAATCGCCTTGCCATTCTCAATTGCAAAGAGATGCCATCCACTCTTTCCTCTGAAGAGGCTGCTGACCGGCACCTGAAGCACACTCCGGGCTTCATGGAGCACAATACTTGCCTGAACACGGAAGCACAACTGCCATGTTAAAACAATTTGCACCAATGGCCGTTATGCCGCCATCTCCAAACAGGAGCGCCTGAATGAGCAGGGCAACCGTAAGGGCAATACAAGCCGCCCAGTACCCTAAAAGAAGGGCAACAAGAAAGCCGCCAACCGCATGACACGTCGATCCTCCGGGAATGGGCACATTGAACATCATGATGACAAAGCTGAACGCTGCGCCAATTGCCAGAAAAGAAACCTGCCTCACCTTCAATGTTTTTTTAACCCTCTTTGAAGCAGCCATCCAAATCGGGATCATCACTGCACCAAATACCCCGCAAGTCGCAGGGCTTAAATATCCATCCGGTATGTGCATGGCTTTGGCTTCTTCATTGGTATCCAGGCTTTTTTCACGTTCTGTGGAGACGACAAAAGCAGTTAGTATTTGAAACCCCTTGAGCTGAATATAATCACGTCAGAGAGCACACAGCAAAAGTTATTTCCATACGATTTGGTATCCTCCATTGCTCCCAAAAAGGAGACGATCCAACACCGCCATCTTCCTTGTTGAAATATACTTTTGGAAATCTTGTCTCGGCAGCCCATCGTCCTGTCCTGTATCCGGAATTTGTTGCCCCGCTGCCGCTGAACAAACCCATTACAATCTATATCCGTATACGATCCACAAGCACCATCAGCATGGCAGGCACTCAATAGACGGAATTAGTGCCTACTAAAAAAGTCTTAAAGCTATATATTATATTTGATTAAGTCAATATTTTTCGTATATTGGTGCAAGGATAACTAAGGAAATGGCCTAAAACCCTTGCACCTGAAAAATAATGTATACGCGCAAATTCAAGCAGCTCACGTTAGTTGATGATTTTTACCTACCATTTGGTGGGAAGCTGGATGCCGAAAATCGTTGGGTAAAGTTGTCCAATGCCGTTCCATGGTTTGCTGCAGAAGAGATTTATGCTAATAATTTTACTGCGG
>CAIOLC010000029.1 GCA_903859055.1 uncultured Chlorobiaceae bacterium
AGCGAGTTGCTGTGGATAAGCTCGTAGACCCCGAGGCAGCCGTGGCAGCAAAAGAGCTTGCTTTCTCCGTTGATCTCAACGATAATGGCCGATGCCCGGCTTGTCTCCTGCAGGCAGTGGTCGCATCGCAACATTCCAGGAGATGGTTGTTCACTCCCTGACATTGAAGGTAAAGGCGGGATTGTTCAGGGTATCGGAGAGAATGGTCGCCTGCCAGAGCGTGCGACCGCTCATGCAGCGCACAATAATCCCTTTGCCCTCATAGAGGCAGCCGCTCTTTTTCACCAGCGTTACCTGATTTTTACCCATCTGCATTCCCGGCATTGAGAGATCGAGCAGCAGCGTCTCAGGCAGCTTGTCGCATGGGGTCACGGTGACACTGAAGGTAAGCTCCTTCATGTGCTTGACCGGTTTGGGTTCAATGTTCAGCGTGACGGTTCGCTGGCCTGCGGTAACGGTGCAGGCCTTTTCGTGAATGCTGTTATCCACGGCTGTTGCATGGAGTGTGCTGCCTGCTGTCATCATGCAGGCGAAGAGTGCAAGGGTCGTGAATCCTTTTATCTGACGTTGAAGAACCATTTTTTGCTGGTGACAAGTTGTTGCTGTTGTTTCAGGTCAATGCGAGTAAACCACACTCCTTTGAAGGGGATCGTGGGAGTTGCCTGGTAGAGACCGGGAGAGAGTTGACGCATGGTCATGGTGGAGTCAAAACGGGTGGTGGAGAGGGGTTGCCGATGAAGAGTGAGAGATCGCCCGTTTCGAGCGGTTTACTGTGCGATGTGGCCTTGATTCGAATGACGTTCTGACCCATTTTCAGCGAGTCTGGCTGGCTCAAGGCAATTCCAAGCTTCTCTTCAAGAGCTTTTGTCTGGAAATAGTGGGTGCTGTTGTCGTAATAGTTACTCTCCACCAGGCCATCAGCATGTTTGTAGGCAACAAACAATCCGCACGCCATAGCCGTAAAAAAACAGGCATAGATGATGGAGAGAGCCATTTTCATAAAGGATACGGGATTCAGGACAAATTTTTGACAGAGATTTTCTTTTTTTAATTATGATCATATTTTTCCAGTATATAAATCAAAAACCGGAAAAATTAAGTCATAATCATTCCAGTTGAGATTTCCATTCGTCAGATCAAAATTTGAAAACATTTCTTCATCAAGATACTTTTTTATAGAAGGATGTAATGATTTAGATAAAAATGGTTTAAAATCAACTAATTTATCATCACCATCACTAAATTTTATCCTTATCGCATAATCTGATAGATATTTAGCCGACTCAATTTTTAGTTGGTCAAATCCAGATTCTTGCTCTTTATAATCAACCACTATTCTCATGATAATCGTTTTGTTATTTTTTCAAATTCTACATCTTTGTGATACACAAAATAGTTTATCCATTTATCAATTATCTTGTCAGAGTAATTTTCAAGAAAAATTTGAAAATCCTTCAACTTTTTTCCTTTGAGTGGTTTTGCACCTTTTATATTTGTAATCTTTATCTCAGAAATTTTTCCATTTACGATATAGAACTCTGCTTTACTTTCAAA
>CAIOLC010000030.1 GCA_903859055.1 uncultured Chlorobiaceae bacterium
GTCTCGAAATCAACTGCGGCCAAAAGAAAGTCGGAACTTGGGCAGTTTTTTACTCCAGCACGAATCGCCTGGTTTATGGCTGGCCTGTTCGATCGAACAATAAAGAACAAATGCCGGCTTCTTGATGCCGGGGCAGGAATTGGCTCACTCTCCTCTGCGTTTTTGCAGCGAATGGTTTCAGGAGACTTCGACCTTCAGCAGATCGCAATTGATGCGTTTGAGATTGATGAAAAGTTGCACCCATTTTTGAACCAGCTTCCTGAAAACTTCGGTCAACATCTGGATATCAAGTTAAGAGTCTGGAGCGATGACTTCATTGAAGCTGCGGTAAACTCAATTTCCGGAAGTATCTTTGCTGAAGTTCTTCCGAAATATACTCATGCCATTCTTAATCCCCCATACAAGAAGATACGGAGCGACTCCCCACATCGTGCAGCTTTGCGGCAGGCAGGTATTGAAACGGTCAATCTCTATTCGGCATTTGTTGCATTGTCCTTATTACTTCTGGAAGAGCAGGGTCAGCTTGTTGCCATTATACCAAGAAGTTTTTGTAATGGCCCCTATTATCGACCGTTTCGCGAGTATGTTCTTGAGCGTGCTGCCCTTCGGCATATCCATTTGTTCGCTTCAAGAAACAAGGCATTCAAGGATGACGATGTGCTTCAGGAGAACATTATTATCATGCTGGAGCGAGGTTCCCCGCAGGGTGAGGTAACAGTTACCACTTCGACTGATGACAGCATCAGTGATTTATCTACTCATCGACATCACTACGACCGTATTGTGATGCCTGACGATCCTGAGCGCTTTATTCATGTTCCAACATCGAATGAGTGTAATGTTATTGAGCAATCGGCCTCTGTTTGCTGTACGTTGCAGGGTATTGGCATCAATGTTTCGACCGGCCCTGTTGTTGACTTCAGGCTTAAAGATCACTTGAGCATGATGCCAGTGTCTGGAACAGTTCCTTTACTGTATCCCTGTCATATTCAGGGATGGGCGTTAGATTGGCCAAAACAGGAGTCGAAAAAGCCCAATGCTCTTCACCGAAATGCTGATACTGAAAAGTGGCTTTTTCCGAATGGCTTCTATTGTGTTGTTCGCCGTTTTTCATCAAAAGAGGAGAAACGCAGAGTTGTGGCCGGGGTAGTTCGCCCCGACAATTTTCCCGGTGTTGATGGGATAGGTTTTGAGAATCATCTGAATGTTTTTCATGAAGAGAAGCACGGTTTGCCCGAAGCTCTCGCTTATGGCTTGACCGTTTTTCTGAATACATCCGCAGTTGATGAAAACTTCAGGCGTTTCAATGGTCATACTCAGGTTAATGCAACGGATTTGCGGCTTATAAAGTATCCTTCAAGAGCGACACTATTGCAACTGGGGGAATGGGCATTGAGCTGTGGTAATCCTTCTCAAGCCATGATTGACAAACAATTTGAGAGTCTTGGGATATGTCACGGCTTTTCAGAACCGTTTTGTTATGGCACGGTATCTCTCTGAAATAGCATGGGAAACTGAAGGATGGGCTGCTGACTCACCGTCGCATCTCATTCATTTCAATGGCGAGCGTTTTTTTGGGCCTTATCGATAAATGTGAAATGGATAGGGAGAGAATGATGTTACTTTTGATCAAGGTATCTCCAACTGCAAAAACGTCATTCTGAAATGCCTCCCTCACCAACAATAACTGTCGATATCAACCAATCATCCCTCAATGCCGCTGCCGACGAGCCAGTCCTCAACATCAGCGAGCTGTCGAAATCCTACGTCATGGGTGAGGTGCAGGTTGATGCGCTGAAGGGAGTGTCGGTGAAGTTTTATGCGGGTGAGCTGGTGGTGCTGCTGGGAGCTTCGGGGAGCGGGAAGTCGACGTTGATTAACATTATCGGAGGGCTGGATGTGCCCTCATCAGGCAAGCTCTTTTTTCATGGGCGTGAGATTACAGCGGCGACTGAGGCGGAGTTGACGGCCTACCGTCGGCGATCAATCGGGTTTGTGTTTCAGTTTTACAACCTGATATCGAGCCTGACGGCGCTTGAAAATGTGCAGCTTGTGACGGAGATTGCTGAACATCCGATGTCGGCAAAGGAGGCGCTTCTGCTGGTGGGGCTTGGCCATCGTCTCGACCATTTTCCGGCGCAGCTTTCAGGTGGTGAGCAGCAGCGGGTGGCCATTGCGCGGGCTATCGCCAAGCGGCCTGAGCTGCTGCTCTGTGATGAGCCTACCGGGGCGCTTGATTTTCAGACGGGCAAACTGGTGCTTGATGTGCTTGAGAAGGTGAATCGTGAACTGGGGACAACAACGCTGGTGATCACTCATAATGCTTCGATTGCCGGTATGGCTGACCGGGTGGTTCGCTTGCGCAGCGGTGAAATTGTTGAAGATCGTAAGAATCTTGAGCGTCTTTCGCCTTCTGAACTTGTCTGGTAGGGGAGTGCGATGAAACCCCTGCAGAGAAAGTTGTGGCGTGAACTGCTTCACCTCAAAGGGCAGATGCTTGCTGTGGCTGCGGTGGTGGCCTGTGGTATCTCGGTTTTTGTCTCCATGAGTAGCGTGAAGTATTCGCTGGAGGCATCGAGGCAGCGCTATTACAGCCGGTTCCGGTTTGCGGATCTCTTTGTTGAGGTCAAGCGTGCGCCGGAGTTTTACCGTGAGATGGTGAGCCGTATTCCGGGGGTGGCCTCGGTCAGCACTCGCATTATTGCCGATGTGACGCTTGATGTGCCGGGTCTTGATGAACCTGCCACCGCGAGGCTGGTGTCGATTCCCGAGTACCGGACACCGGTGCTGAACGATATTTTTCTGAAGAAGGGACGCTATATCGAACCGGGCAAGCCGGAGGAGGTGATTGTCAGCAAACCGTTTCTTGAGGCCAACCATCTGGTGCCTGGCGATCATATCAGTGCGGTGATCAACGGACGAAAGAAGGAGCTGCTGATTGTCGGGATGGGTCTCTCTCCAGAGTACATCTATGAGGTGCAGCCCGGCTCCTTTTTTCCCGACAAGCGCCGGTTTGGTGTTTTCTGGATGAGCCGCAGGGCTCTTGAGTCGGCCATGAACATGAGCGGCGCGTTCAATAACATGTCGCTGACGCTGGCGCACGGTGCATCGGAAAAGGATGTGATCATGCAGCTCGACAACCTCTTCAGGCGCTACGGATCGCTTGGGGCGTACGGGCGGAGTGAGCAGCTCTCAGACCGCTTTATTGTCGATGAAATCAAGCAGGTTGGCATCCAGATCACCTTTCTTCCGGTTGTTTTTCTTGCGGTTGCGGTCTTTCTGCTCAATGTGGTGCTTCGCCGTCTTGTGGCGACCCAGCGCGACCAGATTGCGGTGCTCAAGGCGATGGGTTACTCGAACGAGGATGTCGGGCTGCATTACCTCGGTTTTGCCCTGATTCCCACCGCTGTAGGGTCGGTTGCAGGGACGCTGCTTGGCGCCTGGCTCGGCAGGGGGCTGATGAATATCTACGGCGATTTTTACAATTTTGCGGAGCTGGTCTACTCTTTCCGTTTTGAGGATGTCGCCCTGTCGGTGCTGTTGAGCTTCGGTGCGGCGGTTTTCGGTGCCCTTGGCGCTGTCCGAAAGGCGGTGCAGCTTCCTCCGGCAGAGGCGATGCGGCCCGAATCACCAGCAATCTATAAACCAGGCTTTTTTGATCGCGAGTCGTTGCGGAGCAAAATACCGGTCTCGTTAAGGATTATTGTGCGCAACCTGGAGCGTCGTCGCTGGAAGGCGGCCATGACGGTGTTGATGATTTCGCTGGCGGTGGCTATTCTTGTTGCCGGACGCTTCACCTACGATTCAACTGAACGAATGGTGCAGGTTGAGTTTAGCGAGAAGCATCGTGAAGATGTGACGGTGCTCTTCAACACCCCCATGTCTCCGTCGGTAGCTTATGCAATTGCTTCACTTGACGGGGTGCTGGAGCATGAATATTATCGGGAAGAGTCCGTAAAGATGGGCTTTGGCCACCGGGTTCGTCGTCAGTCGATCAGGGGACTCCAATCTTCGGAGGGGTTGCAGCGGTTGGTTGACAAGAACAACCGGCGATTGACTCTTCCGCCGGATGGTGTGGTGCTCACCAAAACGCTGGCGGATATTCTGGGTGTCAGGGTGGGCGACAGGATGCAGGTGGATTTTCTTCAGGGAAAACAGCTTCATCGTGAAGTGGTGGTCAGTGGCACGATTGATGAAATTCTGGGTCTTTCAGCCTATATGAATCTTGGAGCGCTCAACCGGCTTGAGGGTGATGGCGGGGCGTTGAATGCGGCCTATCTACGCATTGATCAGGCAAAGGCTGCGACTCTCTACACTACCTTCAAAAAGATGCCGGGGGTTGCCGGTATCATGATGCTGAAGGCGATGAAGGAGAGTTTCGATGAGCTGATTGCCCAAAGCATGACCACGTCGACGCTCATTCTCACCACCTTTGCCTGTGTGCTGGCCTTCGCGGTGGTTTATAACGGGGCGCGTATTTCGCTCTCGGAACGGGCGCGTGAACTCTCAAGCCTCAGGGTTCTTGGCATGACAGAAGCTGAGGTCTCGGTTATTCTGCTTGGCGAACAGGCGCTGCTCACCATTCTGGCCATTCCGGTTGGCTTTCTGATTGGGATCGGGCTCTCCTGGTTGCTGGCCGAAGGGCTCAGCTCTGAACTTTACCGGCTGCCGCTTGTCTTCAGCGCCTATAACTTTTTTTTTGCTTGTATGGTTATCATTATTGTTTCAGCACTTTCCGGACTTCTGGTCAGACGGAAGCTGTTGACGCTTGATCTGGTTGAGGTATTGAAAACAAGGGAATAGATTATGATATTTTTTGCTGACGACTGATCTGGCATGGACTGATGTGATCTTAGCAACGATAATGCAGAGCGGTTTGAGGATGACACCTGGAACATGGCGCTATCCGGAAACCTTTATGCAAGAAATGGGTAAGCCAATGGCGGAGGTGATGAAAAAAGCTATATTGAAAGACTGTTGTGCCGGTTTAGACTGATCTCAATAAGCCGGATGAAAAACGTATGAAAAACGCATCCATCAGGAAGGATCCCATGCAGACACTAACGGCAAGCCAGGCACGCTCAAACCTCTACCGCATCATTGACGAAGCCGCCACAAACCATGAACCAGTAGTGATCACCGGCAAAAGAAATAATGCCGTGCTCATCTCGACAGAAGATTGGGCATCTATCCAGGAAACCATGTACCTGCTCTCCGTTCCGGGCATGCGCGAGTCCATTATGGAAGGGCTGCAGACTCCAGTTGGCGACTGTACCAAAGAGTTAGAGTGGTGATGTGGGAATTGGTTTATACAAAGCATGCCAGGAAAGATGCCCAGAAACTCTCTTCAGCAGGTCTGAAAGAAAAGACGCAGGGGTTCTGCGTGAAAATCCATTTCAAAATCCACCACCCTATGAAAAATTGGTTGGTGATTTATCCGGAGCTTATTCCCGGAGGATCAACATTCAGCATCGGTTGGTTTATCAAGTTTTAGAAGAGCTTCATGTCGTCAAGGTTCTGAGGATGTGGTCACATTATGAATGAAATTGTGCCGATAACAAGCGGATCAACCAGACGGCAAGGAGCAGCGTTGTGCTCATCGCGCTCAAGTTCAGTGGCCGCTGATGTTTACACTTGGCGTTCGGTATAGGAACTTTATGATACTCTCAAAAACACAGCGCCTTATCGGGATCTCAGTGGCAATTGCTGCACTGATCCTCTTTTTCGTCATGCGACCCTCTCCGCTGCCTGTGGATTCCGGTGTGGTGAAGCGTAGCCCACTTCAGGTAACGCTTGACGGAGAGGGTGTTACCCGGGTGAATGAGCGCTTTGTTCTTGCTGCTCCGGTGACCGGAAAGCTGGTAAGAATAGTGCTTGAAGAGGGCGATTTTGTCAAGAAGGGGAGTCTTGTTGCCTCGGTGTTACCGGCTGAACTTGATGCCCGGTCGTACAGTGAAGCCTCTTCACGGGTAGGGTCAGCCCGTGCAGCGCTTGACGAAGCTGTTGCCCGGCAGCGACGCGTGCAGCTCTCCCTTCAGCAGGCCGAACGCCGCCTTGCCCGCTATCAGAATCTCTATCGTGAAGGAGCTGTTCCGAAAGAGAGCTATGAACTTGCTGAAACCGAAGCTAACATCGCACAAAAAGAGGCTGATCAGGCACGTTCCAGCGTTGAAGCTGCTCGTTTCAATTTTGCGGCGCTTCAGGCAACGATAGATTGGCAGGTGGGAGGTAAAGCAGTTACAGTGCTCTCTCCGGTTGATGGGCGTGTGCTGAAGATTCATGAAAAAAGCGAACGCCTCGTTACTGCCGGTTCGTCACTGGTTGACATCGGCGACCCTTCGGCAATTGAACTTGTGATTGATGTGCTCTCGTCCGACGCCATTATGGTCAGGCAGGGGAGCAGGGTGTTGATTACCAACTGGGGTGGCGACAAGCAGTTGCAGGGCGTGGTGAAAACCGTTGTGCCTGCGGCATTCAACAAAGTGTCAGCACTCGGTATTGAGGAAAAACGGGTCAACATCGTAGCGGTACTTGGCGCAAATGAACCGCTGCTCGGCGATAACTTCCGTGTTCAGGCGAGCATTGTGCTCCGTGAAGCCAAAAGTGTGCTTCAGGTGCCGGTCAGCAGCCTGTTCAGAGGCAAGAATGGCTGGCATCTTTTTGTGATCGAAGATGGCAAGGCGGTCGAAAAGGCAGTAGCTCTCGGGATGCGGGGCACCTGGCAAGCAGAGGTGCTTACCGGGCTTAAAGAAGGGCAGCGGGTTGTGGTTCATCCCTCCAATGAGCTGAAGGATGGAATGGCGGTGCAGGTTCAGGAGTAAGTGAGGCGAGGAGTCAGTCTCTGTTTCTCTTCTCCCTTCCTTTTCGGCCACAATACGACGCTTATTGGTCTGTTCGATATCCGACGAGCTACTTCACCAGCTTGTTGATGATCACCGCATAAACCATGGCGAGTAAGATAGAGAGCAGGTTTCCAGTGAGGAAGTAAGTGTTCGACATCCGATTTTTTTGATTTTCGCTCAATCGAGTACTGATCTTCAGTGCACCATAGGCTGTCAAGACGTGCGGGAACCCCGCCAACAGTCCCACGAGAAGAGTTCCCCGTTCAAGTATCCCTTTCAGAACCGATTCCCAGCGTGAGACCCCACTTTGGTTGGTACCAAGGCGTTTCTTCAGGATATGAAAAGCAAGCCCTGCTATCAGCTCACCGGTCATCAGAGTTATAGCCACCCACAGGTATTTCAACGTGCCACCTCTTTAGGGCTTCCTGAACAAACCCTCGTTTTAAAAACACCTCAACGGCAGGGCAAATCTCGCATCAATGCACCAATCCCCTAATCGCTGTAATTTTGGCTTCAAGAGGCTGTGTCGCCCATTTATA
>CAIOLC010000031.1 GCA_903859055.1 uncultured Chlorobiaceae bacterium
CTGTCGGTCTGTCGGCCTTGTGGCAGTTGATGCACTGTTTTCCCCCTGAGGCCGCCAGACTCTTGTGATTGAAGGTGGCCGGCTTCCATTTGCTCGTCTTGTGGCACTCGGCGCAGTTTGTCGAGACGCTCTGGTGGAGCTTGTCTGTAGGTCTGTCGGCCTTGTGGCAGTTGAGGCACTGTTTTCCCCCTGAAGCCGCCAGACTCTTGTGATTGAAGGTGGCTGGTTTCCATTTGCTAGTCTTGTGGCACTCAGCGCATTTTGTTGAGACGCTCTGGTGGAGCTTGTCTTTTGGCCTGTCGGACTTGTGGCAGTTGAGGCACTGTTTTCCCCCTGACGCTGTCAGATTTTTGTGATTGAATGTCGCCGGTTTCCACTTGGTGGTGCTGTGGCACTCTGAACAACTTGTCGAGACGTTTTGGTGGAGCTTGTCGTCAGGTCGTTTGCTCTTGTGGCAACTGATACACTCCCTCTTGTCTGAAGCAGCAAGATTGTTATGATCAAAAGTGGCTGGTTTCCACTTGGTCGTACGGTGGCATTCACCACAACCTCCTTTGACCAGTTGATGAAGCTTGTCTTCCGGTTTTTGATTGGTATGGCAGGTGATGCAGTTTTTTTTCAGTTCAGGAGAGAGCGATTCATGCCTGAATGGTTTGGTCTCTTTGGTAGTCCATTTCCCTTTGTGATCGGTGTGACACTCGACACAGGAGTTGTTGGCAAGCCCGTTGTGAAAAAGTACCTTGCTGCTCTCTTTTTTCAGCATCACCCCTGCTACCGTTTTGAGGCCGATTTCATTTTGTTTGTGGCAACTGATGCACTGAACTGATGTTATGCTTTTGAATGGGGTGTGGCAGGCAAGGCAATCCCTTTTGAGAGCCTTGTGCCCTCTGCTCAGTGTGCCTGGATTGATGAGCAGATCAGGATATGCCAAGGTAAGAGCACCAAGAACAAGAACAGACGCGATAAAAACAAGAAATGGTTTCAACTGTTACCTCCAGTTCCAGAAGAAAAATATTGAAAAAATATGGATTGATGTCAAAAGAACCAGAAAAGCGACCATTGGCCTGTGCATTGCCCTCCATTGATCAAGTGCTTTGACGGTGAGGCTGTCCCAGTATTGCTCCTCATTGCCATCTTTTTCTGGAGTGATTCCAATCTGTTTTATTTTCAGCTTGACCTCCTCCTTCAGTTTTTTTACAAGATATTGTCCTACATGACCACTTGCTGTTACAATCATCATCAGGGCTGTTGCCGCCCACGGAAGAATGGCGTTAAAGTGTACTCCTGAGTGCACGATAATCATCAGGGTTGCTATCCAGCCAGCGTTACAGTGCAGGCGGAGAAAGAGCTTCATTGTTCCGCTCTTGATCACCTTTTTTTTACGGGCCGAATAGACTGCTGAGAGTGCAAAGAAAATGGTACCCGAAATTCCAAGATATCGTCCCACCCACACAAGATGAGCAATATGAAGGATGTTGTCAAGGGCAATCCCCGCAATAATCAACATCAGATATGAGGCCGTAAGGGGTATGGTCCGCTGTATTAAGAGAGATTTCCACATCGTCGGTTCTGTTAATCGATAATAAATTTTTCTTGTAAAGATAACCGGCTTTGCTTAAAAGAGGCTGAAGGGCCTCTTAAAAATCAATTAAAAAGAGTTTTAACCATTTTTTAAGTCTGGCTTTTGGCTCCTTTAAGGTTCTGGTTGTTACATTTTCTCAGGACAGGGAGAGTGCATTCGTGTAAGTGCTTTCGGGCAGAGTTCTTAATACGTTGTCATTTTTGCGCTTGTAAAGTTTCTCTTCAGTTTCCTGTTACATCACCCTTCCAAAGAGTTAGCAAACTATGAAAAAAAATAGAGTCTCATGTATTTGTTTACTTTTTCTTTTGTTAAGCCTGTTGACTTCTACGTCGGAACTTCGTTCGGCAGTGCTTGATATTGATGGACATGCAGTATGTTTTATGAACACAGACAGAGAAGGAGTAAGTTGATGGCTTTTGAACAGTGGCATACGTTGCATGCTGATGAGGCACTTGAAAAAATCGGCTCTTCTGCTGCCGGCCTCACTCATGCTGAGGCAGTCAGTCGCCTTGGGGTTTATGGCCCTAATCGCCTTGAAGCTGAGCGTCGGGCAAGTCCCTGGCTCTTGTTGCTTGAACAGTTTAAAAATGTTTTGATTCTTACCCTTCTTTTTGCAACGATCCTCTCGGCTTTTCTTGGTCATGGTGTTGAGGCTGTTGCCATTGCCGTGATTGTTCTCTTTGCTGTGCTGCTTGGTTTTGTTCAGGAGTTCAAGGCTGAACGGGCTATTGAGGCACTCAGGGCAATGGCGGCTCCGCTCGCCAAGGTGCTGCGTGATGGAAAGGAGATCATGATCGATGCTTCGGAGATTGTGCCTGGTGATGTGGTGATGCTTGCCGCCGGAGATCGTGTGCCTGCCGATGCAAGACTGCTGCAGGCGATGAACCTGCGTGCCGATGAAGCGTCGCTGACGGGGGAGTCTTTGCCTTCTGAAAAGGAGTCCGGGGCGATTTTTTCTGCCGAGGCAACTCCGGGTGATCGAAAAAATATGGTTTTTGCCGGTACCGCTATCAGTTACGGCCGTGCAACAGCACTGGTGGTTGCAACTGGTATGCAGAGTGAATTCGGTCGAATTGCCAGGATGCTGCAAGGGGTTAAAACCGAAAAGACACCACTTCAGAAAAATCTCGATAAGGTAGGCTCGCTCTTGGCGCGAGCCGCCTTTGTGATTGTGCTGGTTATTGTTGCTTTTGGGGTGTATCGTGGCCAGTCTTTTATTGAAATGCTGATTTTTGGCATTGCGCTCGCTGTAGCCGTTGTGCCGGAAGCACTTCCCGCCGTGGTGACCATCTCTCTTGCCCTTGGTGTTCAGCGTATGGTAAAGCGTCATGCGCTTATGAGGCGCCTGCCGGTGGTGGAGACCCTTGGAAGCACCACGGTAATTTGCTCGGATAAAACTGGTACGCTTACGCGGGATGAGATGACCGTGCGAGCCCTCTACACCTCAGGAACATTGATTGAGGTGAGCGGTTCGGGCTATCTGCCTGAAGGTTCTCTCACCGTTGAGGGAGGCGAGGATCTGCCTGAAAGTGTGCGGGAGCTTCTTGTTTCAGGGGTACTCTGCAATGATGCCCGGTTAAGAAAAAACGGGGAGGGCGCATGGTCGATTGCTGGTGATCCTACCGAAGGAGCGCTGCTGGTTGTTGCTCGCAAGGCAGGGCTGGATGAGGCTCTGTTGCAGCAGGAGCATGAACGGCTTGATGAGCAGCCATTCTCATCTGAAACGAAACGGATGATTACCCTGCACAGAAGTGGTGAGGCAAGGAGGGCGGTGATCAAAGGTGCGCCGGAGGTGCTGCTCGCTGGTTGCGACGCCCTGCGTGTTGGTGCCGGGGTGCAGCCACTTGATGAGGCCATGAGAGCCGCTCTGCTTGCTGAGGCAGATGCCCTTGGCAAAAAGGCATTGCGGGTGTTGGCCCTTGCCGTCAAGGAGTGTACAGAGATTCGGGGAGCTGATGCGGGGATGACCTTTCTCGGATTTGTCGGGATGATTGATCCTCCGAGGGCTGAAGCTGGTGATGCGGTGCGTCGTTGTCTTGAAGCTGGCATTCGACCCGTCATGATTACCGGCGACCATCCCTTGACCGCAGAGGCAATAGCCCGTGAGCTTGGTATTCTCAGAGACGGCAGGGTGGTGACCGGAGTGATGCTGCAGGGGATGAGTGATGAAGAGCTGCGCCGTACAGCCAGCTCTATCTCAGTGTTTGCACGAGTTGCCCCTGAACACAAGCTTCGCATTGTCGATGCCTTGCAGCAGAATGGTGAAGTGGTGGCCATGACGGGAGACGGTGTGAATGATGCTCCAGCTCTCAAAAAAGCTGATATCGGAATATCAATGGGTATTACTGGCACCGACGTTGCCAAGGAGGCCTCTGCCATGATGTTGACCGATGATAACTTTGCATCCATTGTGGCAGCGGTGGAGGAGGGGCGGGGAATCTATGATAACATCAAAAAATATCTCACCTATCTGCTCTCATCGAATATTGGTGAACTTGGTCTGATGGTTTTTGCAACGCTTATGGGTATTCCTCTGCCGCTTACCGCTGTTCAGATACTCTACGTGAATCTGGCTACCGACGGCTTGCCGGCTCTTGCGCTTGCTGTGGACCCTGCTGAGCGCGATATTATGTTGCGGCGTCCCAGCGATCCATCTAAAGGGATATTTACCCGTCCGGTTGTTGCCCTTATGCTTACGGGTGGTATCTGGTCAACGATCGTGAATGTTTCACTCTTTCAGTGGGCGATGGCTTCGGGGCGTCCACTGAAAGAGGCGATGACCATGACCTTTGTGTCGCTTGTGCTGATTCAGTTTTTTAAGGCCTACAATTTTCGTTCTGAACGGAACTCACTCTTCAACCGTCCTTTTGCCAACAAGTGGTTGAATCTGGCTATAGGGTGGGAGCTGGTGATGCTTGCTGCCATTATTTTTGTTCCATTTTTTCAGGTACCATTTGGAACTTTTCTCCTGACTGGTGAAGACTGGGTGATTGTGATGGTATCAGCAATAACCGTTGTTCCTGTTATTGAGCTGCTCAAATGGTTTCTGCGCAAAGGGCTTTTTGAGTCGGCGGCATGGAGATAATTTTCTCTGCCAGTATTATAACTTCTCCTCAATCAGTGGTAGATTCAGGGAAGAGTGTGGCTGAGACAACTATCATCATCAAGAAGGGAGTGTGTTATGGCTATTGGTTCAAAACTTCAACTTGCGGCCGATGCGATTCAGGATGCAAAAAGACGGTTGGAGAGAGCAAAGGATGATGCTGATGACGATTATGAAATTCGTCAGGCAATCAAGATTCTGGATGAGGCGGTGGAGTATCTGCGTGGTGCGATTTCAGAACTTCCAAAGTGATACCCCACTCTTCTGGTTGCCAGTAGAGTGGAGAATCGGTATGGTTACGTTCCAGGGTTCAGCGTGTCACATAAAAGCAGGCAAACTTGAGGTAGCTGGTCTCCGGCATAGCAAGGAGTACCGGGTGGTCGAAGGGCTGCGAGTTTTTATGGATCAGCCTGAGCTGGCAGCCAGCGGCAAGAGCAGCCTGGTCGATGGATTTCAGGAAATCCTCCTCCGAAACATGGTGGCTGCATGAGGCTGTGGCAAGAAATCCGCCATTTCTCAAGAGTTGCAACCCGAGTTTGTTGAGCCTTTTGTATGCCTTCAGGGCACCCGGAAGGTTTTTGCGGCTTTTCGTAAAGCTTGGCGGATCAAGGACGACAAGGTCAAACGACTCCTTTGACTCAACCATTTGATCAAGGGTATCGAAAGCATCCGCAGCAACAAGGCTGTAGTCAGAAAATTTGTTCAATTGTGCGTTGCGGTCGGCTCGTTGCAGCGCCTCTTTGGAGGCATCAACCAGAAGAGCTGATCGGGCCCCTCCGTAAAGGGCGTTGAGGGCAAAGCCTCCGTCATTGGTAAAAACATCCAGAACATCAGCTCCTCTGGAGAATGTTCTGATGATTTTGCGATTTTCACGCTGATCAAGAAAGAAGCCTGTTTTTTGTCCCTCAAAAAGATCGACTTCAAAAGTGATGCCTGCGTCGTGAATGGTCTGCACTGTTTTGGAATGCGCGCCTCTCACCACCTCTTTATGCAGTGTCAACCCCTCGAGTTCTCTCAGGGGCGATTCGTTGCGCAGGATAATGACTGAAGGATTGAGCAGCTCTTGCAGAACATCGCAGATCAGCGGCAGGTGAATATCCATGCCGGACGAAAAAGCTTGCAGGACAATTGCCTGGTTAAAGCGGTCCACAATGAGTCCGGGAAGCCCGTCAGACTCTCCATGCACAAGTCGGTAAGCATTGGTCTCCTCCTGATTGTAAATTTTTTCGCGGAGGGAGAGTGCTTCAGAAAACTTGTTGTTGAAAAATTTTTTGTCGATCTCCTCCTCTTTTCTGGTGAGGAGCCTCACTGCGATGAGTGAGTGAGGATTATAAAAGCCTGTGCCAAGAAATTTTTTATCGTGGGTAAAAAGTTTTACCGTTTCGCCGGATGCAATATCGCGGGGAGGGTTGGCGAGTTCATTGCTGAAAACCCAAAGATGCCCTTTTTGAATCCGGTAATGCTCTTTTGGTTTAAGGTAGAGGGAGTGCATGACGTTTATAAGTGTGTTGTGGTTTTGATAGCTCTGTAATTTACCGTAAAATACAGTCGGAATGGTCAAGGGGTGAAAGCTCCTGTGGCGTGAAGGCGATAAACCATACAACAGGCTGGCCTGTGCGTCCATGGTACAATGTGCAGCAAAAGCAATGATTCTCAAAAAGAAATAAGAGCTGTGTCTCCCGAAGGGGATTAATTTTACAGGAAATGGAGAAGATGAGACAAAAAGGGAGAGCTCTTCTGGTGCTTTTTATGCTTTTACTGGCATGGGGTTGCGCGGATTTCAGAACAGTTGGCAGGCAGGAGTTGCCTGCAGAGCAGACATCGTTATTGGCAGAACATGCTGCACTTTTTCGTGAGGTGGCTGCCGCCGCTCCTTTTATTCGTTCACTGGATGGTTACGCTGATGTCTGGGTAACAACTCCGAAACGAAAAAACAGGCTCTTTTGTAATATTCTTCTTCATCGTGGAGGCGAAGCAAGGATGATTGTCACTGCCGGTTTTATTGGCTGGCCCGTTGCTGATATTTTTTTCAGCCGGGATTCGCTGTATGTCCATGATATGCTGAATAACCGGCTTTTTCTGGGCAGCAACAGCGATCGTAATCTGGAAAAAGTTCTTGGTGTCAATTCAGGATACAGGCTCTTGTCGGAATCTCTGCTGGGACTGGTGACAATTTCTGAGCCGTTAAGTGCGGTCACTTCGGTTAAAAAAGGGGGGGGAATGTTATCCTTTACGGTTGCGAGTGGTGCAGGAAGCAAGGAGCTGGTTCTTGATCCCTCCAACAGGACACTCACGGCTCTGCTCTTGAAAAACGGGCAGGGAAAGACGGTAACTGAAATGCACTTCAGGAATTTTGAAACTTTAGCACTTGACGGAGAGAGTGTGCTTGTTCCGAAAGAGATTGATATGGTGCTCTATAACAGCAGTGAAGGTATCGGTGAGCATCAACTGGTGATTGCCTGGGATGAACGGCGGTTTAACAAGACGAGGGCCACGCTCCGCTTTCCTCTTCCCAAAAAGGCGAAGGTGATCAATATTGATAACCTCTCATCAACACCTTTTCTGTAATACTGCGTCGAAGTTGCGCTTTCGTCAGGGAATCTGTAAAGGTGCATTTATACCCCGTAATTTTCTGCGGGGTATAAATTGTCTTGTTTTCCTGTTGTCACCTCTCTCTCTGTTTCTCAACTCACTCAGGGATGCAGTGCATGCAGCTTATGCTACCGTCGCTTTTGTGAAATTTTCGGTAGCAAAATCCCAGTTGAGCAGGTTGTCGATCACTGCCGCTACATAGTCGGGGCGGCGGTTCTGAAAATCAAGATAGTAGGCGTGTTCCCATACATCAATGGTGAGGATCGGTTTCTGGCCGCTGGTTGACGGGGTCTGGGCATTGCCGGTTTTTACCACTTTAAGGGCATCTCCATCAAGGACAAGCCATGCCCATCCACTTCCGAACTGGGTTGCTGCTGCAGCCTTGAGCTCTTCTTTGAACTTGTCAAAACTTCCAAAGTCCCGGGTTATTTTTGCGGCAAGTTCTCCCGATGGCTCTCCGCCACCGTTGGGTGTGAGGCTGCTCCAGTAGAAAGAGTGGTTCCACGCCTGCGCGCCATTATTGAAAATCCCGACTTTCTGGGCATCCGTGGCCGTTTGGGCAAGAACCTCTTCGATGGAAAGATTTTCGAGAGGAGTGGCTGCAACAAGGTTATTGTAATTGGTGATGTAGGCAACATGGTGCTTTCCGTAATGAAAGCTGATTGTCCTGGCGGAGATATAAGGCTCAAGTGCGTTTTCTGCATAAGCAAGCGCTGGTTGCTGATAGGCCATAAATCGTCATTCTTAAGGGTTGAAAAAAGGTCAGAAACTACACAATACAATTAAAAATGTTTAAACTTCCATGTTAAGGATTTAGTTTCCGTAATCCCAAAAATTTACCTTTGTGGAGATGAAATTCTGCGATCTTATCTGTTCATCGGGCTGTTGCCTTGTGCTCTGGTGTGCCCTTGCAGGGTGCGTTGAGCAGAGGTCGCAGGCGCTTGATCAGGAGGATGTTCGTATAGCAGGATTTTACGGTGATTATCTTCTCGACTCTGGAGTTGTCTCCGGGGCTGGAGGGGTGGCAGAGCTCGCCCTGCTTGATTCTTTTGACCTCAACAGGATCCTCGAACGACACTATCTTACGCATGAACGTTTGAGTCGCAAGAGCGAGCTGTACAAGAGAGACCCGGAGCGCTGGAGGGCTGTGGTTGTGCTGGTTCGGAAGAATATCCGCAAAAAAACAGTTGACGGACAATAATGCAAAACTATCCTTTTCTTGTTGGGGTTACTGGCGGGCTGGGAAGTGGAAAGTCTATGGTTTGCCACTTTCTTGCCGACCTTGGGTGTGCTCTTTTTGAATCGGATCGGGTTGCAAAGGAGTTGCAGCTTCGCGACACGGAGGTTATCGCGGGTATCAAAAAGCTTTTTGGTGCAGATGTTTACTCTTTTGATGGTGATGGCGGTATGCTCCTGGATCGTAAAAAAATTGCAGAGTTTGTCTTTGCCTCTCCCGATAAACTTCAGGAGCTGAACCGTCTTGTGCATCCCAGGGTGTTTGATGCGTTTTGCAAGGCGGTGCAAGATGCGAAGAGGGTTGGAACAAAGATTCTGGTCAAGGAGGCTGCAATTCTTTTTGAATCGGGCGGCAATCGCGGTGTTGATGCTGTGGTCGTTGTGGTGGCAGAGATGCAGGAGCGGATCATGAGGGCGGTACAGAAGGGGATGGGTAGCCCGGAGGAGATCAAACGGAGGATTTTAACGCAGTGGCCCCAGGAGAAGCTCATCTCCCGGGCTGATTATCTTCTTTTTAACACAGGCTCTCTTGATGATCTGAAAAAGGAGACAGAGAAGCTTTTCCACAAATTGCTTGTATCGGCATCGGCTGCGTCCTGCAACCCTTGAACCGGGATTCATATTACTTCAGCGCGGCATTTTTTTTGTTGACCTGTACAGAAATCAGGATGCTCAGCTCATAGAGAAGAATCATTGGAACTCCTATAATAAGCTGGGTGACCATATCGGTTGATGGTGTCACGACGGCAGCCACAATCAGCAGAAAGACAACGGCATGTTTGCGGTAAAACCTCATAAAGGCAGGGGTCAGCAGCCCTATTTTTGAAAGGATATAGGATATAAAGGGGAGTTCAAAGACAAGTCCTGCAGTCAGAAGCGTTCCAATAAAGAAGCTGACGTAGTCCTGGACAGAGATGTTGTTCTTGATCAGGCTTGTTCCGAAACTGGCAAAAAATTGGAGTGAAATCGGCAGAAAGATAAAATATCCAAAGGCGATGCCTGCAAAAAAGCAGAGAGAGATAAAGAGAATGGAGAAGCGACCGGCCTTGCGTTCATGCTCATGAAGGGCAGGCGCAACAAACTGCCATATTTGCCAGGCAAGAAAAGGAAATGAGATAATGAAGCCGGTAAAAAAGACAACCTGGAAGTAGAGAGAGAGCTGCCCATAGGGGACAAGATTCTGGAGCACCAGTGATTCACTGCTCCGTTTGAGTGGCCCGATAAGGATTTCGTTTACCAGAAAGTCGGCAGAGGTGGCACAAAGCACCATAACGACAAGAAGAACAACGACAGATTTAATAAGTCGTCCCCGTATCTCCTCCAGATGCCCGATAAAATTCAGTTCGCTCTCTGCTCCACTCTCTTCGGGGGGGGGGCTTTCTTGCGTAGAGGTGGCAAATTTTAATGATGTTGTTGACTCTGTTTCCTGGTTCATGACCTTGTTTCATGATGAAATAACCGCTATAATCGCAAAACATAGCAACAAAGGGGCAAGCAGACAAGAAAATGTTTTATCTGGCAAAAGATCGACCATTTTTTTTTGCTCCTGGAAATGTTATACCTTAAACCGTTTGTGAGAGTTTGTCATGTAAAAGTTCGGGGAATTGGTGAATATCAAAGATGTTACTGCATCGGTCAACGATGAGGTCAAGCTTTTTCAGCAGAAGTACAAAGAGGTGCTTTATGCTCGCAATACCCTGGTTGACAAGGTTACTCGTTATGTGCTGAAGCAGCAGGGGAAGCAGATTCGTCCTGCTATGGTTTTACTCTCTGCGCAAATATGCGGTGGTGTGACCGATGCAAGCTATCGAGCCGCAATAATGGTTGAGTTGCTCCATTCAGCGACGCTGATTCATGACGATGTGGTCGATGGTGCTGAGATGCGCCGCGGCTTGCCCTCAATCAATGCCTTGTGGAAAAACAAGATATCGGTTCTCATGGGTGACTATATGCTCTCCAGGGGGCTTCTTTACTCTCTTGAGCATAAAGATTATGGCTTTCTGCATCTGGTTTCGGAAGCGGTTCGTCGGATGAGTGAAGGGGAGATTCTTCAGATCCAGAAAACGCGCAGTCTTGATATCTCCGAAGAGGATTACCTGAGCGTCATTTCAGACAAAACGGCCTCGCTGATCTCTTCATCCTGTGCGATGGGTGCGATGAGTGCCACTGCTGATGAGGATAAAATTGCCGCGCTGAAAAGTTATGGAGAGTATCTTGGGCTTGCGTTCCAGATTCGTGATGATCTGCTTGACTATACCGGTGATTCCAAAAAAACCGGAAAGCAGATGGGTA
>CAIOLC010000032.1 GCA_903859055.1 uncultured Chlorobiaceae bacterium
GGTTTTTCCGACCCCCCCCTTCTGGTTTGCAATCGCAATAACTCTGCCCATGTACCAACCAGGGAAATTTACAGCAGTTGAAGTTTCATCATAAATTTATATATCTCCCTCCATTATACTACTTACGGCAATGATTACAAATTATAATATTGTTTCATGCGCAGACTGGAAAAGCAATTCTTTGAAATACCAACATTTGGACTTGCTGAAACAGTGCAGGGAAAGATCTTTGCAGGCATGTTGCCCG
This sequence comes from uncultured Chlorobiaceae bacterium, assembly GCA_903859055.1. Lineage (GTDB taxonomy): Bacteria > Bacteroidota > Chlorobiia > Chlorobiales > Chlorobiaceae > Chlorobium. Next base: position 248 of record CAIOLC010000032.1, read on the forward strand.
GTAATATTCAACTGAAAGGAAGAATTATCAGCTACAGGGGGATTTCAGGAAGATATGACCTTCCATCCCGAAAGTATACTCTTGATCATCCATATCTCTTAAAAGTGCGGTTGCCGGAATGAAAAAAAATCTTTTATTAAGCTGAAGCAATCGGTTGATAAACCCCCTGATAACACCCAGTAAAAGCTACCCGTCATGATCGGAAACCCACTCTTGCCAGAAATCAGGGAGCTGATCGAACAGCGCAACTTCAGTGCTCTCCAGAGAATTTTCAACGACTGGCTGCCGGTTGACCTCGCTGAACTTATCTCCGATCTGCCCGAAAGCGAACAGGGGATCCTCTTTCGGCTGCTTCAAAAAGATATTGCAACCGAAACCTTTGAATATCTCGATTTTGACTCGCAGCAAAACCTGCTGACTGCTCTCACCAAAAAGGATGTCACCCACATTCTCAACAGCATGTCGGCTGATGACCGTACCGCCCTGCTTGAAGAGCTGCCGGGTGCTGTGGTGCAGGAGCTGCTGAAACTGCTCTCCTACAAGGAGTTCAAGATCGCCAAAACGCTGCTGGCCTACGCTGAAGGGAGTGTGGGACGACTCATGTCTCCCGACTATCTCAGCGTAAAAACAGATTGGGATATCAACCAGGTGCTCGACTACATCCGCACCTACGGCCATGAGAGCGAAACCCTGAACGTCATCTATGTCGTGGACGACATCGGCAAGCTCAAGGGTGAATTAATGGCAAGAACACTCCTGCTCTCCGCGCCTGAAAAAAAGGTGAGCGAGATTATCGACGAAGACAAGATGATTACCCTGACCGCCGCACAGGATCAGGCTGATGCACTCGATGACTTCAAGCGCTACGACAGCGTTGCCCTGCCGGTTGTCGATTCCAACGGCTACCTGATCGGCGTTGTGACGGTTGATGACATGCTTGATGTTGCCGAAGAGGAGGAGACTGAAGACATTCAGAAATTCGGCGGTATTGAAGCGCTCGAAGAGCCCTACATTGACCTGCCGATACCCCAGCTTATCAAAAAACGGGCGGTCTGGCTGGTGATCCTTTTTGTCGGGGAGATGCTGACCGCCTCGGCAATGGCATTTTTCCAGGATGAGATGGCAAAAGCTATTGTTCTGGCGACGTTCATCCCGCTCATCATGTCGAGCGGAGGCAACTCCGGCTCACAGGCGGCCTCGCTCATCATCCGCTCACTCTCACTTGGAGAGATAACCATCGGTGACTGGTGGAAAGTGATGCGCCGCGAACTTGCCTCAGGGCTCGCGCTCGGCTGTATCCTCGGTCTGATCGGAGTCTTCAGGGTCATCATCTGGGCAATGGTCTTCGGCCATTTAAACACACAATGGCTCTATATCAGCTTTACCATAGGGCTCTCACTCGTCGGTATTGTGCTCTTCGGCACCCTGACCGGCTCAATGCTCCCCCTGCTGCTGAAGCGGCTCGGACTCGACCCGGCAGTCTCTTCAGCACCCTTTGTGGCAACTTTGGTGGATGTCACAGGAATTGTTATCTATTTCAGCGTAGCATCGCTCCTGTTGGGCGGTATTCTTCTCTGAACAACTATTGGATTAAGTATGGAACAAGAGCGCGAATCACTGGAGTTTGATATTATCTTTGTCGGAGCCGGGCCGGCCAACCTCACTTCGGCCATCCATCTACAGCACCTGATCAAACGTCACAACGCCCAGTCAGCAAATCTGCTCGAACCGACAATTGCCGTCATTGATAAAGGGAGATACGCGGGTGCCCACCTGCTCTCGGGAGCCCTGCTTGACCCTAAAGCTTTGGATGAATTTTTCCCCGACTATCGTGAGCAGGGTTGCCCGATTGAAGCCACTGTCACCAATGAATCTCTCTGGTTCCTGCAGAGCAAGAGAAAATTTCCTCTCCCATTTATTCCTGAAAAATTCAGCAATAAAAACTCACTGATTGTCTCGCTCAGCCGCCTCGGTACGTGGATGGCTGAAAAGGCTGAAGAGGAGGGCATCCAGCTTTTCGACAACACCGCAGCCGCAGTGCCATTTATCGAAAACGGCAGACTCTCCGGCATCATAACCGATGACAAAGGGCTCGACAAAAACGGCTACAAAAAGGGCGGCTATGAACCGGGACTGCTTCTGAAAAGCAAGGTGACGGTGATCGGCGAAGGGTCAGACGGATCGCTCACCCGACAGCTTGGTAAACATTTTCCAACCCATGCTCCCGCCCAGCGGTACGAATCCGGGGTAAAAGAGACATGGCAAATACCCGAAGGGCGGGTCATTGCCGGAGAGGTTCACCACACCTTCGGCTTCCCTTTTGAGGCGGATGTGTACGGCGGCGGCTGGTTCTATGCCTTCTCCCCGACACTCGTCTCCATCGGATGTATCTCCTCATTGGGGCCCGATGCGCCCCTGTGCGACCCCCATCTGAACCTCCAGCGCTTCAAACTTCACCCGCTGATGGCCAACATCCTCAAATTTGGACAGATGGTTGAAGCAGGAGCAAGAACCATAACCTCCGGCGGCCTTGACACCATGCTTCCACTTTTCGGGCCGGGCTATCTCCTCACCGGCGAATCGGCAGGAGTGGTGAACATGCAACGTCACAAGGGAATACACCTCGCCATGAAGTCGGGCATCATTGCCGCTGAAACCCTCTTTGAAGCACTGCTGCACAACGATTTTTCAACTGAACGGCTGAAAAGCTGCGAAGAACGGTTCAGAAATTCATGGGCTTACGACGAACTGTACGCCGCCCGAAACTACCGCAAAGCGTTTGACAACGGGCTCTATCCCGGATTGATTCAGGCAGGCCTCCAGCTCAGCTTTCCTGGCCTCTCCACGAAAAAAACTCAGAGAAGCCTTCCGGGCTTTTCACCTCTCCCGAACCGTGGACTGAAAAAAAACAAAGGGGCTGCCGCCTCAATACCAGAGTTCCGATCAGATGGCATCAGGACGTTCAGCAAAGAGAGAAGTCTCTTTAATTCAGGGGTCATGCACGAAGAGAATCAGCCCTGCCATCTGCGCATCAAGACTGAAGATGTTGCCGAGATCTGCCTGAAAAAATGCGCCACTGAATTCGGCAACCCCTGCCAGCACTTCTGCCCCGCAGCGGTGTACGAAATCATTACTGATCCAGTGCCTGCGCTCAGGCTCAACCCGTCGAACTGCCTGCACTGCAAAACCTGTGAAGTTGCTGACCCTTATGGCGTAATTACCTGGACGGTGCCCGAAGGTGGTGGAGGGCCGGGGTATAAGGTGAGCTGAAGGGAAAATTAGCTAAAAAGCACGGTTTCCCGAATAAAATAATATCTTCTACCTGGATTCTTGTGGGCCGTATCGACCTCATGAAATAAATTACACAAGAGCTGCAAGTATATTTTACAGACACCATTTTCAAAGCAAGAAGCATGCCGTGGTTTTATTTATTTTTCAATAAATCGCACACATCTGGTTTTTATAATTAAACTCCACTTACATGGTTAGCATCGTTGTTGATATTACCGGGCATAAGCAGGTGGAGGATGAACTTTACAAGCTGAACCGTGCACTTCTGGCAATCAACAATTGCAGTCAGGTGCTTCTTCGTGCTGAAAATGAAATGGAGTTGTTGCATGATATCTGTCGCATCGTCGTTGAGGTCGGTGGATATCGTATGGCGTGGGTCGGTTATGCAGAAAATGATACCAAAAAAAGTGTACGCCCGGTTGCTCAAGACGGTTTCGAGGATGGTTATCTCGAAACGCTTATGATCTCCTGGGCAGATGTCGAACGTGGACGAGTACCGACAGGAAGTGCAATTCGTACTGGCGAGCCGTGTTCTACCAAGAACATCTTATTAGACACGGAATTCACGCTGTGGCGTCAGGAGGCAATAAAGCGCGGTTATACTTCCATGCTGAGTTTACCGCTGAAAGCCAACGACGAGGTGTTTGGAGCATTATCTATTTATTCCCCTTTCCTGGATGCTTTTAATGCTGAGGAGACGAAGCTTCTTTCGTCTCTGGCTGGCAATCTGGCGTATGGAATTACGATGTTGCGAAATCTTAAAGCACGAAAACTTGCTGAAGATGAACTGCGTCAAAGTGAGACCCGATACAGGAGCCTGTTTCAGAACAAACAAACCGTGATGCTGATCATCGATCCGAAGGATGGCAGGATTGTTGACGCCAATCCAGCGGCAGAAATATTCTATGGCTGGGAGCAGGCTGAACTCTGCCAGATGAAAATCACTCAGATCAACCTGTTGACAGAGCAGGAGGTACTCTCAGAAATGGAGCTGGCCAACCACGAAAAACGAAATTTTTTTACTTTCCGCCATTGTCGGGCTGACGGCTCAGTCCGCGATGTCGAAGTTTTCAGCGCTCCCATTACACTTGCAGGGAGCACTCTGCTCTATTCCATCATTAATGATATTACTGAGCGCAAGGAGCTCCAGAAAGAGCTTCTTATGGGCAATGAACGGATGCGTCTCATTATGGCTGCTACCAATACAGGTATTTGGGAGAGTGAGCTGAGCAGAAACATTCATATTTGGTCCGATGAATTATGGGGACTTTACGGACTTGAACTGCATAGCTGTGAGCCTTCGCTGGAAAACTGGCTGAACACCATAATACCTGAAGACAGGGGGGCGGTTGAACAATCAGTTATAGACTCAGTTCAAACAGGTAGCGAATTCAACAGTATATGGCGAACTCGTGATGTTGACGGAAATGTCCGTTGGATGATGTCCAAAGGAAATCCGGTTAAAGATTCCGATGGCAAAATATTGCTCTATTCTGGAATAGTTCTTGATATCACTGAGCGAAAAAGGGTAGAAGAGAAAGAACGGCAATTAGAGTTGCATCTCCGTAAATCCCTGCGTCTTGAAACCATTGGTACCCTTGCAGGCGGTATTGCGCATGATCTTAACAACATCCTTACCCCTATCCTCGGTTATGCTGAACTTGGGATGTTAGAGCTGACAGCACCGAATCCGCTGCCTGAATATTTCAGGAAAATCAGCCAGGCTGTCATACGTGCGAAAGACCTTGTCTCGCAAATCCTCCTCTTCAGCACGGCACAGGAAGGCACTCCAACTCTTGTGAGTATTCAAGCTATTCTTGCTGAAGCGCTGAAACTTCTTCGTCCATCAATACCTGCCACGATAACGATTGAACAGCATATCGACAAGAGTTGCAGAAACATTCTTGCCGATTCGTCACAAATCCATCAAGTGATTGTCAATCTTTGCACCAATGCATTTCAGGCAATGGAAGAATTTGGGGGATCACTGACCATTGAACTCGAAGAGATTACGCCAGACTATAACCTCCAAACACAGCATCAGGCTCTTCAGGCTGAAACCTGTTTACAGCTCAGCATATCCGATACCGGCACAGGTATGGATAATGCCACCCTGGAACGTATATTTGAGCCATTTTTTACTACAAAATCTGTCAATAAAAGTACAGGGCTCGGACTTTCCGTTGTTCACGGTATTATTACAAATCTTAAAGGAGAGATTGCTGTTGAAACCCGGCAGGGCAAAGGAACTACATTCCGGGTATATCTTCCGGTAGTTCATGATCAGATAATAACAACCACAATCAAAGAGATTCCTGGAAAGGGACAAGGTCGCGTACTCCTGGTTGACGACGATCCGGTATTGCTCAGGATGGTGACGAAAATGATCACCGAAATCGGTTTTACAGTGCTGGCGGTTAACTGTCCACTGCAGGCAGTGGAGCTGTTCAGGCAAAATCCTGAAAAATTTGATCTTCTCATTACCGACCTGATTATGCCGGAAATGACTGGAATCGAGCTTGCTGAAGAACTGCACAAAACCAATTCCCGGATACCGATTATCCTTATGACTGGCTATGGGACGGATATTGAACCAACAATGCTTTTCAGTTGTTATGGCATCAGACAGTTTCTGAAAAAGCCGGTTAAACTGATAGATCTGGCGTTAGCGATAACAGAATTGTTAGCCAGCCACCATGCCACACCGTAATTCCTGAACCAGAGAATCAGTCACCTCTTCAGGAGCAGGTGCCTTTAAATGCGCAGGTATCGGTATCACCTTCAGAGAAGTGCTTGATTTTTTCATTACGATGACGGCGTTGCGTGCTCCTTGCGCATGATAAGCACAAAAAGCGCACGAATTGGTAGCTACGGCTTACCCTTGGTCGTTTGGGCTTATCAGTTACCTGGCTCCTTGCTGAACGAAGAGAAAACAACAATCCGAGCGGCACTGATAAAGTCGGCACTCGCTCCGGGAATATCGCCTTCAGAGAATTTGGCAGCCGCTCTTGCAGAGTATGCCGTCGCTGATTTTGGATCCAGCTCAATCGCCTTCGTAAGGTCGGTCACAGCCCCCTTGTTATCTCCTGTGGCATATTTTACAGCCGCCCGACCAGCATAGACCTTCGCTGAGGTTGAATCAAGTTGTATTGCTTTTGAAAACTCTGCAAGAGATCCCTGAACAGCGCCACTGCCAATTTTTGTGCCAGTACTCAATACCCCGTTCTTTGATTCCTCTACGGAGTTATTACAAGCTGAAAGAGTGATACACAAAAGAGCGATCACCGAAAAAGAGAGTGTTCGTAATTCGTTTTTCACTGAAAACCTCTATTTTTTTAGTTTATGAAGCGTTGTGCCTGTTATTATTTGATACATTTTCAACTGTCCACCGAACTCTTTGCCTGAATTCGGCCTTCCGCACAGCACACCCCTCCTTTTCACATATTTCACACGAAAAGTCAAGGCAACCATCCGTATGAACCGATAACTCAATGTTTTCACCAAAATTTTCGTTGACCAGTCGGCTGAGTTTATCAATTTCCTGATGAGCTTCGTGCACATTGAGATACCAGGGCACCGTCAGATGGCAGTCGAGATGCAAGGTACTGCCATACTTGATAATACGCATATTGTGCAGATCAATCCACTCAGGAGAACGATGAGCCTCCAATAAACTGACCATTTTCTTCAGTAACTCTTCATCAGCCTCATCCATAATTCCCCTGAGAGAGTCACGAATAATCTTGTAGCCTGTATACACGATGAGCAAGGCAAACAGCAGAGCCACAACACTGTCCAGCCAGACCATCTTTGTAAAAAACAGCAGAATCAGACCAAGAATGATGCCAATCGTAGAGTAGGTGTCTGATTGAAGATGTTTTCCGCTGGCAACAAGGGCAAGTGAATTGTTCTGGCGCCCTTTTTTAACGGCAATCGCACCGACGAGATAGTTCACGACAGCGGTTGCTGTTATCAGGAGTATGCCATAATCAAGCTGACCGATCGGTTCAGGAGTACCAAGCAGGTTTTTGATCGCCTCAGAGATAATGAGCAAACCTGCGCAGGCAATCAGGGTACCTTCGATAGCGGCTGAAACAAACTCTACCTTGCCGTGTCCGTAAGGATGGTGGCTATCTTTTGGCTTTGCCGAGATATAGAGGCTGTACAAGCCAATAAAGGCGCTGGTGACATTGACAGTACTCTCCAGTGCATCGGTCAGAATCGCTACGGAATGGGTAAGGTACCACGCCGCCAATTTGATGACAAAAAGCAAAACACCGGTAACAGCAACAATCTTCTGAAAATCATAGTTTTGTTTTGCTTTTGTCATCATAGGGCCACATTAGGGATGCAAAAAGAATTTCGAATCGTTAATCAAACAGTTCACCAAGAAAACCCAGCGGCCCCCCTTTTCTCTTTCTCCTGCCGGTTTTAGGATCAATGTAATAATCGTGATCATCATCATGCCGCTCATGATGTGATTCCTCATGATGTGACTCCCCCTGACGAGATTCCCGACCATAATCAGCGGTATGCGACTGCGGTGCCGATCGCTCAATAATTTTATCCAGCTCTCCCCGGTCAAGCCAGACCCCCCTGCATGATGGGCAATAGTCAATTTCAATACCCTGCCGTTCAGAAAGAAGCAGATCAACATTGCAAGCTGGACATTTCATGATGATTTCCTTGATGGGTTATGACTAATAAGATTCAACTCTTTATCTCTTTTGAAGGTGAAATATATCAGACAGAACCTTAAAAAAGTAGAAAGCACAACTTAAAAAATGACTAAAACGAATCTCACCATACCCCGATAGGATACAAATGGTTCAAATCCTTCTTGAAATCAAGTCTCTCCATGATTGCAGCATATCTTCATCTCAGAAATAGCTGCGGATGCCAAAAGAGAGATTGGTCAGATGCAGAGATCCATAAGCAACGCCTGGAATGGTGTTCGTATCACCACCGTTCAACTTGATAGAACCCGCCTCTGCAAAGAGCGCAGCATTGGCCGAAATCTTTCGCTCACCCTGAAGCTTTACCCGAAACGCAAGATCGTCGTGCGTTAATGGTTTCAGGCAACCGCACGATGTTGCGCTCGTGGCATCGGGGAATTTGGTTTGCCCGTATCCCACGCCCGCTCCAAGCCACCACCGTGTATGCGTTGTATCCCAAAGCCCCAGCATTCCGTTAAGAAAAAGCACTCTGAAATTTACCGTATCATCAAGAACAATACGGGATCCTGGAACATCAATACCCTTGCGATCGATACTCCCATCCACATACTCAACCTCAAGGCGTGCATTCTGGGGCTGAGAGGGGCCCGCAGACAACACACCCTCATGCCCGACCGCAAGACTCCGCGACCTATTGCCTTTATAATCACTTCTACCCTCCACTCTTAATGGATTCAGATTGATAAGCAGCCCCGATCCATTTGCATCAACAACGCGCATGGCTGAGCCAGTAACGTACCAGTCATGCTTCCGTGACTCCTCTGCTCGCACACCTGAGGCTGCAAAGAGCATTACTGCGACAGCGACTGCCAAGACAAGCAGCACTTTGTTTTGGAGATTCTCGATGTTCTTCATGGTAAAGAGTTGTGATAATTATTCAGATAAAATCTTGTCATTCATTGAACGTCTATGATCATTACACAAGCAGCCAGGCAAGGATGCCAAAAGCGGTAATGCCGCCCAGCACCATCGGAACATCACTGTCTGACGATCCTCCACCGGCATAAGGGTCAGCGCCCAATGCACCTGTGGTAAAGTCGTAGGTTGTGCTGCCGCCGTAGCTGTTACCAGCAAGGTCAACCACCGAGCCATCGGCAAGGGTGACATAATATTGGCTCTGTTGCGACAGGTCGTCAACAGGATTGATAACAAGCCTATTGCCAACGCAGGAGATCGTAGCGGCTACAAACGCCCCCGTCGCTGAATTCTGAACAGTAATAGCGTCGGTGGATGCTCCAATGGTCGCACCGGCAGTGCCTTTGGTTATCTCTTCGCTGAACGTGACCACAATATCTGCACCCACAGGAGCATCAGCGACACCATCCGTCGGGCTGAAATGATCGACTGTTGGCGCAACCGTATCGAGTGTTATGGCTTTGGCTGAAGCGAAAAGCGGGCCACCCTGTTTCACATAACCCTGTGCCTCCAGATTGCGGCCCGCCGCAGTCGATTCTCCCACAATCTGAGTATCACCCGCACTGTTGACATACAGGTAGAGATCATAAACACCGGTTCCGGCTGGCCGCACAGTGCCAAGATCTGCCTGCTGCTCGTAGCAGGAGTAAGGGAGTTGTGCTGCGTTTACACCATAGAAGTAATCTCCGGTAATGGGGTTATACCAGGTATGCAGTGGAAGTGACCCGGCTATGGTACTACCATAAAAATCAACTTCACCCGGCGTTTGATCGGCAGTATAAATTTGTGTGGCACTGAGAGTCAGCGGCACACCAGGGTCAGAAATACGGCCAACTGCCATGTCGTTATCGCCAAAGGCGTTATCGGTCAGGGTCAGTTCAATCGCGGTAATGATGCCATTGCTGGTGATATACCATGCTCCGTCTCCTCCGGCTGTTCGCCGCATAAAATCGTACCAGCCAGCTACGGTAATCGGATTACCATCAAGATCATGCAGCGATGTAGTCAGAGCAATTGCTGCTGCGTCGATGGTCGCCTGACTGACAAATTTTTCATACCCGATAAAGGAGCCGTCAACTTGACCGGCACGGGAAATGTCAATAAGAAGACGAACCTGTGTTCCCTCGCGTGATGGATCCGCATCAAGTAAACCCGTGCTTTGAAGCGACTCAACTGTAAACTGGATAGGATCCCAACTGGTTCCAGCAGGCTTCGAGCCTCCAGTAAGAGCCGTTGTGTCGGCAGCACTCATCACCTTGACATTCGTAAGCTGTGATGAAGCGTCTACTGTTCCGCCACTGGTGGAATCAACAATGGAGAGTGAAATGACTGACTCAACCTTGAGATTTGAAAAATCACCGGTAGTTTCCGCAGCCTTTGCCGCAGCAAAATTATCGGCGGTAATCCACGCCAATGTTGCTACAGCGTTTTGAGAAGCATCGGCAATACCATCGTGGTTCAAATCACCATCATTCGTTAAATTGCCGTCATTATTCAAATCAACTGTAGAGTTGACGCCATTCACTGTTGCGGCAAGAGTTGCAAGTCCGTTCTCGATAGTCGACGAAATACCATCACGATCAAGCGTATCTTTGGCATCAAACGCCAACTCTAACGACGACCCCTGTTTTCCGTCCGAAGCGTAGAGGGTAAAATGATCGAGGGTTGCCGTATTGACGGGGTTGTAAATATAGCCACCGGTTTGAACATTCAAATCGAGTGTAGAGCCATTCGCCAGTGTTTTGAGAACTGTTCCCGTCGGGAGTGACAACTGGTCAAAGATTGACAGGCTGTCAAACGAGAATCGAATGGTTTCACCATCGGAGTCAATCCAGTTTGTGCCATTCCATGAAGCAGGCTGGCGATTTTGATCGAAACCGCCAACAACACCTTGCGTAACCGCATCAGTCTCACTCCGCATGACAATTTCACGCCGTCCCGTGATATCGGAGAGCCCCGGAGTGCTGTCAATAGTAAATATATCCGAGTAGTTACTGGTATAGCCACCTTTGGTCAACCGCACGGCATAGTCGCCATGAGAGAGGTTGTTGTTGCCAAAATCAAGGGTATACACACCCGATTGCTCCGTTGTTGTAAAGGCAACTGTCGTTATCTCGGCGTATTGAGCACCGCTCTTCTGATAGAGTGTGACGGTACATCCCGCTTCACCATTGAGTTTGAGCACCGGTGACGTATCTGCCGTTAACAGATCGTCAGGGGTTGGGTCTGAGTGTATTTCTGTAATATCGGTAATAACCGGGTCTGAAAGTTGCAGCACATCGGTAACAGAGATCGTGCCAGTTGCTCCCGATTGATTCACTACCCCGCCCTGTATCGGACCGGTCGTTATTTGAAAGCGTTCAGTACCCTCCGTAAACAATGCATCCTGGACAAGGGTGGTGCGCAAATGCACGGAAAGAGAGCCTGCGGGAATGGAGATACTCCCGGAAACAGCTCCCCAATGTGTGCCATTGAAATACTCCAGCGATGAACCAAAATCGACTCCCAGTATAGCAGTATTGCTGACCAATGATGGAGTAAAACTCACTGCTGTTGTTGACGGATTGGAGAGTGATACGGATACTGTTGCATAAGGTTGCGCTTCACTGACCGTCATATTGCTGATAGTGATGGTTGGACGATCATCATTTGCAGCCCCTTTTGTCGGGCTGGTTGATGTATTGCCATCCATAAAGATGTTGGGACTTGAACCATTATCAACGATAGTAACACTCCCTGCCGCCGCTGTTGTGTTTGTCAGGGTACCATTCAGTGCATCAGCAACAAGAGTAAATATCTCGCTCCCTTCGTATGTAGAGTCGTTGGTCATCGCCACCCGAAGCACAACGTTGGTTGCTCCTGCGTTAATGGTTACTGCTCCTGCGACATTCTGCCAAATGGCTCCATCAAAGTATTCAAGGTTTGTACCGGTGTCAGTGCCGACTGTTGCTGTGCCGTTCACGAGGCCTGGTGTAAAGCTGATAGCCTGTGTGCTTGCATGATCAAGAGCAACAGCAAAGAAGGCGTAGGGTGAAGATTCGCTGAGCGTGACGTGGCTCACGCTCAAAGTAGGCGTATCATTATCAGTGCCGCCACTGCCTGTGCCATCATCCCTGATGGTCGCCGCTCCGGATTGAGTGCTTGCAGTAACTCCCGTTGATGGATTTGAAAGCAGAACACCAAAAGATTCAGAAACCTCAAAGAGCGTATCGTTGGTAATGGCTACGGAAACCTGCTTTGTAATTTCACCATCAACAAAATGCAAGGTGCCACTGGTTGCGGTATAGTCGGTGCCAGCCAAAGCGCTTCCATCCTGCGTTGCATAATCGACTGTAATAGCGCCAAGGGTATCATCGCTGCGGGTAACGGTGAAGGTCGCGGTGCCTGCGCCCTCATTAACCGTCGTATTACCAACACTGACAAACGCATCCGTTGTGCCGTTGATGGTCACGGTGACCGTCTGGCTTGCTGAGCCGTCAAGCGATACTGCGGTAAAGCTGTCGGTGAGCGATTGCGTGACACCAAGCTGCTGAATCGCCGCTTGCGTGTTCACCGCACTGTAGGTCCAGTTACCTGCTGCATCAAGCGTGAAGGTACCATAGGTGCCAGCGTAGGTCGGCTGTGCTGTAAAGAGTGACTGATTTTGATCAAGATCAAGAATCGTGAGTGTGCCGCTTGCTGTAAGTTGATTGTTTGTGACGAGGGTGTCTTCTGTAACATTACCGGCGCTCGTACCGGTAATCGTTGGCTGATCATTGGCACCGGTCATCGTCACCGTGATCAGTTGCGTCGTGCCGTCTGCCACCGATACCGTGATGCTGTCGGTGTAGCTCGTGCCTCCAACAAACTCATTGTGCGCAGTGTCTGCCGTGTAGCTCCATGCGCCTGCCGTCGTGATGCTGAACTTCCCGTAGCTGTTGCTGCCTGCGATGTTCGTCTGCGCTGTAAAGAGGTTCGCCGTGCCATCGACATCTGTCGAACTGAGCGTGCCACTGGCAGCGAGGTTGCTGGCAAGGTTGCCCTCTGTCACGCTTGCCGTGCTGGTGCCGCTGATGACCGCTGCATCGTTCGTGCCGGTCATCGTCACCGTGACCAGTTGCGTGGTGCCATCCGCCGCTGATACCGCGATGCTGTCGGTGTAC
>CAIOLC010000033.1 GCA_903859055.1 uncultured Chlorobiaceae bacterium
CGGGCACTTGGCATGGTAATCCTGTCTTTGGATGGATCACATCGTATCTGGGGCCATTACCGCCCGGCCAACTCATATTGTCATCACGCCAGAGCCCATTGCGATCCACACGACTATAGCGCCGGTGCTTTAATGCGGGATGCTCTTTTTCAAGACCTTGATAGAAATCCCGGATTCCTGCCTGAATTGCCACATAATCGTTTGTATGGATTTTTTTGAGCCGACTATATTCAGCCAAGATTTCATTGGAACCTGGCTTTTCTTCTCTCCATGCGGTATCTTTTGCTTTGAGGGTATCGGTGTTTTTTCCATAAACCAACATGTAATCGTGCCCAAGAGAAAAGTATTTGGCATCGTTTTTTCGCCCTTTTTCCCATACTAAGTCGGCAATCCGATTGTGTAGACCAAAAACTTCATCTTTTAATTCCAGTAAATGGAGCAATTCTTCTCTTCCAATTGCTGAGGTAATGGTACCTTCATCACAAAGCAGCCACTTACTTTTTTCAAGTCGATCGAACATCATGGAGCACCAACTGGAACTTTGGTACTTATCTTTGTAACAGAAACCATCTCCATCCGTATTGTACGGCGGATCAATATAAACGCACTTCACCTGCTCTCGATACCGCTCCTGCAACAGATTCAGCGCCTGAAAATTATCCCCATGTATCAACAGACCGTCAAGGCTCTCGTCAAGATTATCAATAACAGCAAGCAGTGCATGTTTGAACGCAGCATCAAAAAGCACTGTATCCACCATCAGGTATGGGTGCGCCTTCAGGTACTCAACGCTTCCTTTTTCGGCCTTGCTGAAAAGATCAAGCTTTTCAACTTCGACACTCTCAAGCATCCCAAGGCTTTCCCACTGCTCCCACTGCTTCTGGTTGGCGGCAATGGCAGGATAGAGGCTTTCGGGCAGGCGGTCGAGCGTGACGCAGTAGTGGGCGGAAACGACGAACTTCTTTTTCAGCCAGAGCTTTTTCTGGAACTCTTCGATTTGGGCAAGAAAGGTGATGAGGTCGAGGGCAATGGAGCGCAGGGTTTGAATCATGCGCAGGCTTTTTTCGATGTCGGCAAACTTTTCGGCATTTTGCACGTCGTCGAGGTGCATCACTTCGTTCTTGATGTAGAAATCGAGATCACGGCGCAAAAATCCGCCTAAATCCTTGTGGATAAAGTAGTCGGCATTGTTCCGCGTGGTATAGTTGGTGAGGCATTTTTCGAGCAGGGTTCGCTGCGGGTTTTTCTCGGTCGGTTCCCGTTTGCTCAAATCCAGCCAGTGACTTTTGACTGTTTGGTTCCCCAGAATGGCCTTGACGGCGGCACTTACCAGCTCCTCCTGTTTGGTGCCTTTCGGCATGGCCTTGTATGCAAATCGCAGAACCAGCTCTCCCTTGACCACTTCGACCGGCAGCAAGCTCTCCTCGTACTCATCCCCCTCATCGTCAACAAGCGTGCGGATATGTGGCTCAATCAGGGCAAAACGACGCTCCTTGTCGTTATCCTTGCGGTTATCTTTGGCGGTGTCGGCGGTCACCAGACGGAAGCTGACCGTGCGGCCATCGTCAAGCTTAAAGCCGTAGTTTGAAAAGTTTTCGCCGCTCTTGGTGTAGTACTGATCCTTGTTTGCCCAGTGCAGCATCACCTCTTCACCGGCATACGGTATGGCGTAGGTATCTCCTTTGTAACGGCGCTGGCTGATGAAATCGCCTTTGTCGTAGTAGCGGGAGAAAAAGGTGAGCAGATGCGTGAAGACGGTGTTTTCATGCTCGGAGGCACCGGTGCCATAGTTGGTAATCTTCTGGCGCAGGGCAAGCACGGCGGGAACAGCATCAGGCTCCATGCCGTCGGCAACGTATTGCATCTCCTTCTTTTTCAGCTCTGCATGAAGGGAGGAAATGGTAGCGGCTCCGGTAGCGGCAAGGTTTTCATCTATCTTGAGTTTGAGACGATTGTCGAGATAGTCGTTAATCTCAACCACCCGCGAATTGAGAATGCGATAAACACCAAAATCCAGCTCAGGTCGGTCGATCTGGAATATCTCTTTCAGCTTTTTTACCAGCTCTTCGTATTTGCTCATGGGGTATCAGTAGAATAAATTCAATTATGCAACAGCCCAGCGAATGGTAAACAGCTCTTCGGTGGAACTGTTTTGTGCAAGTCGTCGTTCAAGCGATGCAATCAGGGTGTCACGTTTCTCCATAATCTCATCTTCAACCTTAAAAATCTCCTGTCGGTGCCGACGTTGCTGCTTTTCAAGTTTTTGTATCTGCTGCTGTATCGCGTGCTGTTCATCAAGGGTGACGGCCTGCCTTGCCTGACGCCGCTGTGCCTTGATCTGCTCTTTAGTATCGGCAAGCGTTTTTTCGGCTGAAAACACCATGTCGTCTGCCCACTTTTCCAGCTTTTCACGGGCCAGGTTGAAGTGGACGCTGTTCTCTTCGAGTGAACGGCTTACGGTAGCTCTTGCATGCTGCTCCGATTCGGCCAAAAGACGTTGCTCAACTGCTGCCGGGATGTCGATGGTGCCAGCCACACTCCCCTGACATATAAAGAGCTTCTCCATCGTCTCCTGATCGAGCGAAACACCGCTTTCATCAAATCCTGAAAAGAGAAGGTACTCTTCACGCTGGTAAGATTCAACAACCAGACGAATAAGGGTGAGAAATCCCTTTTTTCCCCGGAGCGCTTCTACGGCATGAATGCGGGCTGCATGTTGTGAAAGGTCAAAGAGAATCTCTGCCGGAAGAGTCGGAAGCGCCTTTGCCTTCTCCAGAACATGCTCACCAAGCGGATGGGAGAGGCGATAGAGGAATCGGCTCTGTTCTTCACCGGCACCATTACCGCCATCCAGCATTGCTCCCGGTGTCGATTTTGAGATGAGATGGTAACGTCCGGTGAGAATATCGGGGCTCGGGGTTCGCTGGAGGTCAAAGCTTAACGCATCATCGTTAAAACGGGCATCGCCATCAAGCATGAAACGAGTCAGTGACCAGAATCGCTGGCTGAAACGGTCGAGCTGGGCCTTTGCGTCATTGAGCTGCATCCGAAGGCGCTGATGCACATCTTCATCGAAGTTTTCAAAGAGCGCCCGGCGGGTGTCGGCCATGCGGCTGCGGATTTGTTCATCCATTTCAGCTTGCAGAGTATGAAATGCTGCATCAATCTCTTCCGGCGTGCGGCACTCCTGATAGATGGCGAGAATGCGCTGTTCAAAGTCAACCCCTGATTCAATGGTGCCGAGCACTTCATCGGAAGCGCCGAATACTCCGTTAAACAGATTGAACTTTTCACCAAGCAGTTCCAGCACTCGCCGGTCAGCCTCGTTGCGCTCGTTCAGGAAGTTGATAACCACAACATCGTGCTGCTGGCCGTAGCGATGGCAGCGACCGATCCGCTGTTCAATACGCTGCGGATTCCAGGGCAGGTCGTAGTTGATAACGAGAGAGCAGAACTGGAGGTTGATCCCTTCTGAAGCAGCTTCAGTGGCAATCATGATGGAGCACTCATCCCGGAACTGCTCAATCAGCGCCGTACGCACATCCACAGCACGTGAACCCGATGCGCGACCGCTTTCACGGTTCTTGTCAACCCATTGCCGATAGATTTCAGTGGCTTCCGTTCCTCCATTGGTGCCGTTGAAAAGCACCACCTTGCCGCTGTAGCCATGAGAGTCCAGAAAGCTCTTGAGATACTCTTGTGTGCGTCGCGATTCAGTGAAAATCAAAGCTTTGCGTAAGGCTCCGGTTGATTCCATCTGCTCGAAACCAATATCGAGAGCCGTAAGCAGGCTTTTGGTTTTCGTATCAGTACCGATACTTCGCGCCCAAGTTGCAAGCCTTTCCAAAATTTCAATCTCCTCACGCAGCTTTTTCCGGTCAGGAGCAAGTGGCTCTTGATCGGCTTCGTCTGCCTCAGGCTCCGCCAAAATCTCATCAAGCAGCTCACTCTCCATCTCCTCTGCCTCAAGAAGTGCCTCGGTGAACTCCTTATCGTTCAGAGACTTCTCGTCACGAAGCGCTTCAAGCCGGATTCTCAACGTGTCGAGTGTCGCGGCAATCGCCTGTGACGATGAAGCAAGCAGTTTGCGCAGAATAAGCGCGGTCAGGTGGCGCTGCCGCTTGGGTAGCGCATAACTCTCTGTGCGCTGGAGAAACCCGGATACCGCTTCGTAAAGCGCATGTTCATTGTCACTTGGTGAGAAGGGGCGAGTAATAGGATGGCGCTCGGTATAACGGATATATTCTGTTACCTGATTTCGCAAGGTACGTTTGCAGAATCCTGAAAGTCTTTGACGAAGCGCTTCGAGATCGCTCCCTGCACTGGCGTATTGTGACCGGAAAGAGTCCGCATCACCGAACAATTGCTCGTCAATGAGGGTTGAGAGCCCGTAGAGTTCAAGCAGAGAGTTTTGAAGTGGCGTTGCGGTCAAAAGAAGTTTGCGGCAATCCTCTGTCGCCCAGCGTATACCTTGACCAACCTTGTTGCTTTGCCGGTAGGCATTGCGCAGCTTGTGGGATTCATCAATCACCACAAGATCCCAGGCGATACTCTTCAACTCCTCCCGCAAAAAATGAGCATAATTCATGGAGATGATAAGCACATTCTTCTCATGCAATGGGTCGCGACCGTTCCGTTGCGCATCACGCCAGGCCTTGGCATCAAGCACCAGTGTCGGCAAGTTGAACTTCTCCTGTAACTCAAGCGCCCACTGCTTGCGCAACGAAGCTGGGCAAATCACCAGCAACCGCCGCTTGCGTTCCGCCCAGAACTGGCAGAGCACAATTCCCGCCTCAATCGTCTTGCCAAGACCAACCTCATCAGCCAGAATCACCCCCCTTGAAAGCGGCGACTGAAGAGCAAACAGTGCCGCCTCAATCTGATGGGGGTTCAAATCAACAGCAGCATCAAACAGCGCCATCGACAAGCGGTCCATGCCGTTTGCTGCCCGACGACGGGTCAGGTCGTAGGCAAAATACTTGCTGTGGTACGGTGTGATGCTCATTGGCTGCTGCGGGTTGCCGTCAGGTTTACAGTGGAGAGCATGAACTTGGGTTTTATGGAGATCGAGGTTGCCGCAACGCCTCATATTTATCATTTATTCACATCAACTAAAAATAATGCAAGGGGTTAGAAGAGAAAAATTATGCTGTGATTGCGGGGGATTTGTGGGTAATTTGAGTTGGACAAAATCGTGAATTGAATGTTTCATTGCAAACGTTCTCATCAGTTCCTCTTCCCTTGGCGAATGGTTGCCTTGTGCTTGCTGCGGCCTGCATTGCGCCAGTGCAAGAAGTGCTACTGCATGACTACAAAGCGACATGCCGGGGTATCGGAGATCCTTAATGCGTGCAAAACCGCCTGCACTTGCCCATTCCCCAAAGATTGCACTATATTACCAACACATAATATTTATGGCAGTTCATCCATTCTATCCCAGCACATGGCTCTTACCTGGCTACAAATTTCCAGATCAGCAAAGCCGGTCAGCTGCTTCCCGGTGTTCCGTATTGTCAGGGTTTTCATTCTTACTTTCTTGCTTTACACAGGCATTCCCATTCCTGTTCATTCGACGCAGTCAGCAAAGCATCAGGGAGCTGAATCAGCGGCCGTTTCAAAAAGCGCAAATACGGGCAATGCGGCGGAACAAGATTCGTTGACGACAACAAAAAGACTTATAGATAAAGCTGAAGTTCTGAGCATACGAGAGTTGCTGATGTTGTTCATTGCCCTCGTTGGGTGGGTGCTATTTGCCTATTCGCGAAAAAAAATATCCTCTGATGAAGCCACAAAAAGAAGAGCGCAGATAGATGTAGACAAGCAAGAGGAAAAGAAACTGCAAAAAAATGATTACGATCGCTATCAGGATATGCTGAAACTGGAGCTTGGTTATATCTCATTGCCCGGCTTGAAAGATGCAAAAAAAAATATTGCCATTAATCTTAATGACGATACTTTTGTTCCATTACGCTTTTCAGGCAATACAGAAATAGGTAATCCTCCCGACGAAATTATGAAACAGGCGTTTCATAAGGGAAGAAGAGTTCGGATGCTGCTTGTTATCGGAGAGCCCGGTGCAGGAAAAACAACACTACTCAAGTATTATGCCCTGTGTGCTCGCGAAACATGCAACAGGCTGGGATTTTCGGGGTCGATCAGTGTTTTCTACCTGCCATTGCGCGACCTTGTTCGTTCTGAAAATGGCACATACGACTCATTGCAGGCCAACCTCTCGAACTGGTCTAAAAAGCACCATCAATATGTAACGGCTGAGCTTTTCGATGAATGGCTGAACAGCAACACCTCACTGATTTTACTTGATGGTCTTGATGAAATCAGTAATACGACAGAGAGAAAAGAGGTATGCACATGGATAGATAACGCATGGCGTGGTATAGGAAAGACATCATATTTTGTGGTTACATCACGATTGACCGGGTACAATAAAGATGAAGGCGTTGAACTGGAAGCTGAGTACGAACGGGCTGATGTACAGGACTTTACCACGGAACAGCAGAAACAATTCCTTACAAACTGGTTCGCAGCCGCACTTTTGAAAGAACCTTGTGAAAAAGGGTTTGAGGAGGTTGAGTGGCAGGAAAAGCAAAAAGCTGAAGCTCGTGAGCTAACCGTTACCATGATAGCTCACCTCAATTCAGCAAAGAACAAAGAGCTGCGAAAGCTTGCTGCCATTCCCATGATTCTGCAGATTATGGCCATTCTCTGGAAAGAGCGTGACTATATGCCAAAGAGTCGTGTAAAGCTTTATGACGCAGTGCTTGATTACCTGCTCGAAATCAGGGATGAAAAAAAAGAGCTGAAGCCATTGATTTTGGCCTCAGATGCACGAGTTGTACTTTGCCCGGTTTCATTTTGGATGCAAGCTGAGTTGCTGAGTGATAAAGCAGAAAAAAACGAAATGCATAAACAAATGCAACCGTTACTTGACACTCTCGACAACCCACCATCTGTCGCAAAGTTTTGTGACTATATGATCAAACGTACAAGTCTGTTTGTAACCTATGGAAATGACTATGGCTTCAAGCATAAAACATTTCGTGAATATTTTGCAAGTGTTGAACTTGTTAAAAAAGTTCTTCGCAACCCGGACGAGCTTGATACTGTCGTTTCTGCCTTTGGTCAAGACTGGTGGGATGAACCCATCAAATTTTTTATTGCTCAGGGAGATGGAGAGATCTTCAATCTTTTCATGGAAAAGCTAATCAATTCGCCACTGAGTGAAACATTGACGCAAAAACAGAAAATCTTGCTTCAGACTCTTATCGAAGAGGCTCCGCAGAAAAAAATTAATGCCCTCTGCATAAAGCTCTGTGATCCCACTAATAGTGCAAGCCGTCAGCGCGCAATACTTGACTGCTTGAAAGCTATTGCAAAACCGGCTGCCATCAATGCCCTGAAAGAGTTCAAAACCAGAGAACTTGCAAAAAACAAGGACGTTGCAGGTTGTGCTGATGACGTAATTTATGCTCTGCAGGAGTTGAAAGATAAAACAGAACAATCCGACAACGAGGAAAAAGCAGTGTCGATAACGATTACTTTGCCGGTAATCAATCTTGCACATCGCCCCGCATCTTTCCGTAACCAGCATGAACACAATGCGGAATATATTCTGATACCGGGGGGTAGCTACCTTTACTCTGAAACAAAAAAAGAAAAGCAGGTAA
>CAIOLC010000034.1 GCA_903859055.1 uncultured Chlorobiaceae bacterium
AACACTATATTGATGGATTGAGTGATCATGAAAGACCACGCTGGGTTGGTGAAATGAAAGCATTTCTGTCGATGTACAACGAATCGACCGGGAGTAACAATACAGCAGAGATGCCATCCAGGGAGTTCAAAACCGATATTTTTATAAGCTACGCCCGCAAGGATCTGAAACGGGTTGAGCCTATTGTTATGGAGTTGCTGAAACATGGCTGGAGCGTTTTCTGGGATCTGGAGATTCCTCCGGGCGAGACTTGGCGAAGTTATATCAAAAAGAGGCTGGACGAATCACGTTGTGTGCTCGTCTTATGGTCTCACCATTCCATTACCTCCAAATGGGTGATTGCTGAAGCCGATGAGGCGGATAAACGGGGAATTCTGGTTCCGGCCGTTCTTGACGTTGTTGATCCGCCATTTGGATTCAGCCATATCCACGCGGCGGATCTTTCTGAGTGGAATAATGACCGTTCTCATCTCAAGTTCCGCCAATGCGTTGGGGCAATAACCTCCAGAATTTCCACGCCTCTGGTTGCTGATTTGCCGGGCCGGGTGAGCGCCATACATCCACCAGTACCAGCAGTTGTGCTACCGAAGACACCACCGAATTTTGTGTTCATACGCGGCGCTCTCTTTAGCATGGGAAGCCCGACAGGGGAAGTTGACCGATTTGATAACGAAACTCAGCATCAGGTAAAGGTCAGTGACTTTTATCTATGCCGCTATGCCGTGACGGTGGCCGAGTTTCGGAAATTTGTTGAAGCTTCCGGGTATCAGACTGATGCTGAAAAAGGAGATGGCAGCTACGCTTGGGATGGCAAGGAGTGGAAGAAGAGGGCTGGCATTAACTGGCGTTATGGTGTTTCGGGCAATGAACGGACTCAGGCCGAAGAGAATCATCCGGTGGTTCATGTGAGTTGGAACGATGCTGTAGCCTATTGCAAATGGATGTCGGAAAAAACAGGAGAACCCTTTCGTTTGCCAACGGAAGCCGAGTGGGAATATGCCTGCCGGGCAGGAACAACAACCCCCTTCAGCTCGGGAGAGAATTTGACGACCGGACAGGCGAACTATGATGGCAACTATCCGTATAACAACAATCAGAAGGGAGTGTACCGGGAGAATACCGTTCCTGTTGAAAGTTTTGCGCCCAATGCGTGGGGGTTGTACAACATGCACGGCAATGTCGGGGAGTGGTGTGGAGACTGGTACGAGGGTAACTATTACGATGAGTGCAAGGCGAAAGGCACTGTTGAAAACCCTTCAGGCCCTGAAACCGGTTCGTACCGTGTCCTGCGTGGTGGCTACTGGCTCAGCAATGCGGGGTACTGTCGGTCGGCTTATCGCAACTACGACCCCCCCGACTACCGCAGCAACTTTGTTGGCGTCCGCCTGGTCTTCGTCCCGTAGTCAGTTGGTAGCTCATTCCGACCTTTACTTTGAGCAAGAGAGAGCTGACAAAAGAGTTGAGAACAGCAGCGAGGGACGAGCGGCTGTGCACAACTCTTTTCTGTCAGTGAACGACACAGTGCCGCCTCGTGGCGGCCGGATTTTTTTTCGCCAGGAGCGGCCAAGCCCCAGCTCGGCATTTTGTATTTTGTCGGTTTGAGGCCAAAAATCCCATCTTCTGTACAATGGGGTTGAGGGCACGTCGATCAACAAGTGTTGTTCTTTTTCG
>CAIOLC010000035.1 GCA_903859055.1 uncultured Chlorobiaceae bacterium
AGATACGGGAGGAGATCGAGGATATTCTCCAGTTATTGGGATAAACCCTCAACAGGCCAAAACAAAAAACCGGCCCGCGTCCGGTTTTTTGCTGGATAATCAATCGGTTACTTACTGAGCATAAAGCCCTTCAAACTGTCCGGTACCACCCTTGCAGACATGCTCGACCCAGCGGCCATAAGCACCACCGCTCCAGCGATACTCTTCAAGGTTCTGTGAACGGAACTGGGGGGCTGCATAACGCACTTTGTACCCCTTTGGTACCACAATCCGTAACTGTGAATCAACAGTAAAGTCATTAAGTTTTCCTACCATGCCATGATGGACGAGCGGAATAAGAGGATGGTTCAGGATTCTGCGGAGTCCACCGCCAGCATCGACAGAGATACCTGGGAACTCACCGTCAACCTTTACCTCAATACCCTGCGAATCAGAGCGGAATGCCGCCTCAACGGAGGCTGGTTTGTTCAGTTTGTCGGCAGGGAAGAGCTCTGCCCAGCGAGCAATTGAGTCGACAATACCGGAGCCGCCATGGGAGAAGCGCCATCTGGTAACACCAAGCGGCCCTTTTTCGCCACTCTGGGTGCCGATGCTGTTTACCTCAATTTTTGAAATTCTCTGGCCGCCTTCGTTGAGTGCGGTGAACGCAGGTCCGATAAACCAGAGCTCGCGAATCCAGTCGTTGAATGAACCATTTGACTGCAATGAACGCATGGTTCCTTCCCAGGTGTCAATAACATCATTATTGTCAAGTGGAACTTTCATGATAATGTCATGGAACTGGCGCCCCTGCATGTAGATGGGATTTGGCACATTTCTTTTTACTGCGTCGGAGCGGTAGTAGAAGAGGTTGACAACGGAGCCTTCAAAGGAGAATGAGTGAGAGAAATCGCCCACAGTAATCGAGCCTTCGCCGACACTAATTCTTCTCTCTTTGGTTTCATTGGCAATATCGGCCTCGATAACCAACTTGCTTTTTGTACTGTCTACAATTGATTCAATAACAGCCGATAATCTGACAAAACCTTTTGCCGCATCAAGAGGTTTTACATTGATTTTGATGTTACAGTCAGCCGGTAGCAAAGGGAGTGCAGGAGGCACGTTTACCTTGGCCCTGCATTTTACCTTGCCCCACGAGCTTGACCCGCCTTCGAGTACGATTTCGTAATCGGAGTGAGCGGTTGTGGTGTCTTTAGTGCCGAAAAGAGCCATAATGAGTTCTCCTTTTTCTGATGGCGTTGAAATTGGATATTGTCAGGAAAAATTATTATCAAACATAATGTTCCTGTTAAGTAACAGATTGGAACAAATTTAAAGAATAAAAATCAATAATTAAAGTAAAATATGTTTTAAGCCCCTATGGCTCTGCCTGAAATATCGTTTACTTTCAGCGAATTCCATTTTCACCATGAATTTTTTTACTTTTTACCCCTGCTGCCGCTAACTTTTAGACGCAAACCATGAACAGACTGATCCATTCCCGTTATGCGGCATCCATCTTGAGCGGTGTACTTCTTGGCGTATCATTTCCCTCGTATCCCTTTATTCGTCTTGAGTTGCTGGCATGGGTCGCCGTGGTGCCCCTGCTTCTCTCCCTTCAAACTGTTGAAAAGGTCGGCGAGCTGTTGCGACGGCTCTTTGTTGCCATGCTGCTTTTTTGTCTGATCAGCCTCTGGTGGGTGACTCTTGCAACCTTGCCGGGCGGTCTTCTCACAATGCTGGTAGCGGCATGCTTCATGACCGTGCCTCTCATTGCTTTTTTTCTGGTCAAAAAATGGGCAGGGTATCGTTTTGCCCTCTTTTCTCTTCCTTTTCTCTGGGTGGGGTGGGAGTGGGGCTACATGCAGCAGGATCTCTCCTTTGGATGGCTTACTTTCGGGAATTCCCAGGCTAATCTGAATCTCATGATTCAGTATGCTGATATTACGGGAGTCTGGGGGATAAGTTTCTGGCTGGTATGGTTTAATGTCCTTGCAGTTCTTGTTCTCACTGGCAGCCGGAAGGAGCTGTTGCTTCCACTTCTCTCAATGAGTGTGATGGTTGCCTCTCCTTTGCTTTACTCTTCCTGGCTTTTTTACCGTGAAAGTTTTGTTTCCGGCGCGTTGACTCATCTCAGGGTGACGCTTGTGCAGCCAGATATTGATCCTCACGCCAAGTGGGTTCGGCGTAACAGTGAGGATATTCTTGACCGGTATTACCGTATGACGGCCAGGGCTGTGCGTGATGAGAGGCCAGAGCTGATTCTATGGCCCGAAACAGCCATTCCATTCCCTGTTTTAAGCAGAAACTATCTCTCTGATATGCTGTTTTTGCAGGGCTCATTGCGACAATGGAATGCAGCTCTCCTGACTGGCTTTGTTGATATGGAGCCCAAAAACAATCTGCCCGATGAGAGCTATGAAAGTTTTAACGCTTCCATGCTGATTGAACCAGGTCAAAGTGTACCGCAGATTTATCATAAAATGAAACTGGTACCGTTCGCCGAACGGGTTCCTTATGTGGATTATTTTCCGTGGCTTGCGAACGCATCCTTTTCACTTTCCGGTATCAGGGGCTGGGGGAAGGGGCACGATTCGGTGGTACTGAGGCTCTCGTCATCCAAAGGAGAGGTTGTTTTGGCCAATATTATCTGTTATGAATCTGTTTTTCCTGGATTTGTGACAGAGTTTGTTCGTAAGGGTGCGCGAATGCTCACTCTTGTCACTAATGATGGCTGGTATGCCACCTCTTATGGCCCTTATCAGCATCTGGCCATTGGCCGACTTCGCTGTATTGAAAATCGTCGGGCTATGGCGCGTTGCGCCAATACGGGGCTCACCGTTGTGCTCGACAAGTTTGGTCGTACCATAGCTGAAATTCCCTGGTGGCAGGAGCAGACCTTGACTGCTGACGTGCCCCTTGAGAGCGGGTTGACCTTTTATACCTCTCATCCTGATCTTTTTCCGAAAGTGAGTTCGGTAATTTCAGCTCTTTTGTTGTCCGTTGCTTTTTTCAGAAGAAAGACGAAGGTTTTGTAATGGAGCGTGGTTTGTTCATCGGTAAAACCAGTGTTGAGACTACAGAGCGTATGCCTTGATTTTTCTGTGAAGTGTTCTTTCGGTGATTCCAAGGGCCAAAGCGGTTTTTCGTTTATTCCCGTTGCATATTTTGAGCGCTTCGGCAATGGATTTTTTTTCGATCTCCTCAAGCGACTGTAACGGCGCGGCTCCATCTGTTGACGGTGGTATCGGCGCGGAATAGTGCTGCTGCCGGGTTGCCGGAAAATCGGGCAGAAGCAGCGGGGTGGCCGGTCTGGTTTGTATGAGATGCTGAAGCAGTTGACGGATTTCACTTACCTCCAGGCGAAGTTGTATGATGTTGCTGTAGATGACCGGTAGCTCATTTTTTTCCGATTTGGCTGGGTCATGCACCAGACTTTTATACCTGTTTCGCTGAACAAGGTGCCTTTCGAGAATTTCCGGGGTAATATATCTTCCTTTTTCAAGCACAAGCAACGATTCTACAAGATTTCTGAGTTCCCTGATATTGCCTGGCCATGGGTAGCGCATCAGCATTTCGGCGGCATCAGGGCTGAATCCTTCAAAAACAATTTTATGTTTCATTTCAAACTCATGCACAAAATTTTCAGCAAGGAGCAAGGTGTCACCCCCCCGTTCACGGAGTGGCGGAATCTGGAGCTCCACACTGCGCAGACGATAGAAAAGGTCTTCCCTAAAGTTTTTATCAGCCACAGCCTGGTACATATTCTTGTTCGTGGCGGCGATAATTCGAGCATCGGAGTAGATGGTCTCAGAGGAGCCAACCCGCTGGAACTCTCCGGTTTCAATAACCCTGAGAAATTTTACCTGGGTTTCAAGCGGCATTTCACCGATTTCATCAAGAAAAATAGTCCCCCTGTCAGCGCTTTCAAAGTATCCTTTTCTGTTTTGCACCGCTCCTGTAAATGCTCCTTTTTCATGGCCGAAAAGCTCTGATTCCAGGATTCCTGCAGGAATGGCTCCGCAATTGACCGGAATAAAGCTTTTATCAGCACGAAGGCTGTTGGCATGGATAAACCGTGCCAGCACCTCTTTGCCCGATCCTGTCTCCCCGATGATCATGACCGTAATATCTGTTCCGGCAACCTGGAGAGCAAGTTGCTTGAGCTGGGTGATCAGGAGTGACTGTCCGACAATTGCGATCTCTCGTCTCATCAGTGGTTTCTGACTTCGATTCACGGTAAGGTGAGGTTACTGGCCATGAACAACAACCGTTTCGAATGGCAGTTTTTTTGCTGCCGCCATAGCCTCCTCTTTTGAGATGTAATGGTTTTTCAACACGACCCTGTAGAATTCACCCTGCTGGATAATTGTTGTTGAAGCGTGCAGGGAGAGCTTTTTTGAAAGGGTTTCAGCATTGTCCCTATTTTTAAAGCTGCCGCACTGTAATGAAAAAGGCCTTTTTTCGCTCGCATTGGTCACGGTTACTGGTGCAGGCACTGCTGTTGGTGCAGCAAGGGGAGTTGTTGGCGCGGGCGACTCCGGTTTAGGCCTCTCTTTTCGAATGGTAACAGCTTTTTTGGGAGGTTCGGAGAGGGTTTTTTGCCGGTTTTTTGCCGGAGTCTCTGGAATTGTAACTTTTGGGAGTGGCGCGACGCTCTCTTTTGCAAGGCTATATGCCGCAATGCGAGAGGTGCTTATTTGATCCAGCACAGGGTCGGGATATTGTGTCAACTGCTTTTGATAGAGGGCAACAGCCTGAGGCCCGTCTTCAGAAAGGAGGGCATCAATCACCAGCTTTTCCGCAGGCAGGATCACTTTTTGCCTGATATTTTCTAGCAAATAAACCTTATCTTCAGCGACGTATCGGCGTATCTCCTCGGCGTAAGAGGGTTCTCCGGCGGAGTGCACGACCGGTGGAAGGAAAAGTGCAACCGAGAGCGCAACGCACAGTGTCGCAGGGCTTTTGCGTAAAATGGATTTTGTTTTGTCAGAAAGCATCGGTCTGCGGTTTATTCTGGTTCACGGTTTTCCCCAAAAGGGTCGATTACTGAATATGCCAAATATTTTTATATAAATATCAATTCCATGCTATGCGCACTCTCTCCGTCAAGGCTTTTGCAAAAATTAATCTTGCTCTTTTAATTACCGGTAAGCGCAATGATGGGTACCATACGCTTGAGACCCTCTTTGCGCCAATTAACTGGTATGATACTCTTGAATTCAGTGAATCAGAGCAGATCACCATGAGTTGTTCTCGTGGTGATTTGCCGGTTGATGAGAATAACCTCTGTATGAAGGCGGCAAAATCTCTTCAGCAGTTTGCAGGTATCGGGAAGGGGGTAACCATGAGATTGCACAAAGAGGTGCCTTTTGGCGCAGGCCTCGGAGGGGGCAGCAGCGATGCTGCGACAGTTCTCAGGGTACTCAACGATTTTTGGCAACTCAACCTCTCTTCTGCTGATTTGCACTCTCTGGCGGTGCAACTTGGCGCTGATGTTCCCTATTTTCTTTCAATAAAGGGAGTTGCTTATGCAAGAGGTATTGGCGATGAGCTTGAAGATCTGGCACTTACCCTTCCGTTTTCTATTGTAACGGTTTTTCCAGGAGAGCCTATCGCAACCGTTTGGGCGTATAAGAATTTTTATGCTCGTTTTGAGCGTACGCTTCCGGATTTGAAGCATCTGGCTTCTGACCTCTCTCTTTATGGGAAAAGAGAGGTTTTTTCAGCATTTGAAAATGATTTCGAACCCGCTGTTTTTGATCACTTTCCCGCTGTTCGTCGTCTCAAATCACTTCTTGTTGAGTCAGGGAGTGTTTTTGCCTCTCTCTCCGGTAGCGGCTCTGCTGTTTTTGGCTTTTTTGAAAGTCAAGAAAAAGCTCTGGCTGCGATGGCAAAATTGCCTGCAACCTACAGCTCGAGTCTTACTCCGCCAGGATTTTCAATGGAACAATGAATTGACACCGCTATTTGTAACGATAAAAGCCCGGGTAAACCGGGCTTTTATCGTTCTCCAGGAATCTGATGCAGCTAAAAACCGTAGAGCAGAAAAACGCGGAACGTATAGATGACAAAAGCAAGGCAGAGAAAAAGGCCCAACAGAGTAAAGAAAGGGCTTTTCTCCTCTCTTGATGCTTTTTTGTCAATGAATGGAACAAGAGCCCATACAATTGCTGCCGTGGTAAAGAGAAGAATAGCCAGTAGCTCTCCACCCTGAAAGCTGAAATCTTTCAGCAGAAGGAATTGACCCCAGAAGTACCACTCAGGTTTGATTCCAACAGGAGCTGGAGCAAGTGGATTTGCTTTAATGCCAATTTCCCAGGGAAGGATTACTGAGAGATAAATCAGAAGGGCAAAACCGATCAGCCAGCCCACAACATCCTTTGCAAGAAAATTCGGGAAAAACTTCTCATATCCCTTAATACGGCCCGACTCTTTGTAGCCGATAGGAGCGGAGGTGCCGAGAACCTGCACCAGCATGAGGTGAGCGGCAAGGATGATCATGAGGATACCTGGCAGCAATACAACATGCATTGAGAACATGCGGGTCAATGTTTCAGCAGAAACCTCCTCACCACCACGAAGAATGTTGACAAAAAAAGCACCGCCCGGTACAACCTTTGGAACTTCGGTGCCCACCTGGGTGGCAAAGAATGCCAGCTCATTCCAGGGGAGAAGGTAGCCGGTAAAACCAAAGGCGAGGCTGAGCACAAAAAGCACAAAACCACTGACCCACATGAGCTCACGGGGCTTGCGGTAAGCTTTCATGAAGAAGGTGCTGAACATGTGGATAAAGGCCATCAGAATCATGGCGTTGGCAGACCATGCGTGTATCTGACGGACAAGCCAGCCAAAAGGAACTTTCTGCTGAATGAAGACAAACGATGCAAATGCTTCTGATTCAGTTGGTTTGTAGTATTGGAGAAGAAGTAGACCGGTGAGAACCTGAACAATGAAGAAGAAAAGAGTAAGGCCGCCAAAGTAATACCAGATGGAGTGGCGATGCTGTGGAACTTCCTTTTTTTTCAGATAATCAACAATCGGGATCAGCATAGAGAAACGTTCACTGAACCATTCGTTCAGTACACTGGCTCTGGAATCTTTGTAAGGATTACTCGATTGTCGATCTACCGGTGGTTTATAGACACCAGCGAACGATGCTGCTGGTTTGGCAGCGCCTGCAACTGCGTATTTTGCTCCACCTGGTGCGGCCGCTTCGGCAGCTCCAGGAACAGCAGGTTTTGGCTTGGCAGCAACTTTTCCTGCCACAGCGGTCTGATTGTTTTCAGCCATTTTTCCACACTCCCCTGTTTTTCAAGAATTAAAGGTTAAGCTTTTGTAATAATGAGATCTTCTCCTACAACCTTTGCTTTGAAAACTGCCAGAGGTAAAGGTTGTGGTCCGGAGATAATCTCTCCAGTCTGTTTGTATTTTGCGCCATGGCAGGGGCAAGAAAGAATATTCTGGTCGTTATCCCAGTGGACAAGGCAACCAAGGTGGGTACAGACTGCACTGCATGCGGTCAGGCGCCCGTTATCGTTGACGACAATAACCTTGTCTTTGTTAAACTGGTAAATTTTTCCACTGTTTTCAGGCACTTCCGCAGCCTTTCCGACGACAAGCTCATTGACACTTTTCGAGGTGATTACCGGGGGGATAATGTACTTGACAACAGGATAAAGGGTTGATACAACCACAGCCGCACTGATGCCTCCGACGACCTTGCCGAGAAAACTCCGACGTTCAAAATCAATCCCGTCAAGTCCCTCTTCACGAGATTTTCCACCGACAATAGCGCTGGATGAAGAGAGAGAAGCACCGCCTCCAAGTGCGCCCATCCTCGACGGGCTCTTGAAATTACCTTGTTGTGCCATATACAAGCTGTCTCCTTTTTATATATTTTTATTATGAAATCAAGAGAAACACCCAGGGTTTCAGCCCTTGCCAACAATTACTCACCACTATCATCATCTGGCTGCGCTCTTTCTGCTTCAAACCCGGTTATTCTTCAACTGTTGGGTGAATTTATACTTTTTTCATTCATTATTCCAAGTCAAAAGAGCCCTTAAGCCGGTTATAGCTGTTATACATGATAGACGGAACTCCATCCCTCCATATCCGGCAGTAGGTAAATAAACGCATCATTCTTGAATGAAGGCGGGAGGGGTCAAGAAATTCTGATATCCCCCTTATCGGTTCAAAATTCTTACCATCTACCGTCAAAAGGATATCAGATGAAAAACGAAGATAAAAAGGGCCAGTATCAAGCACTTTTTGGTGACGTACCTCTATTTCGGTGTTTTTATCATGCAATTTGAGAGTTCGGCTGTGCAGTGGGGCAAAAAGGCCCAACCTGAACTGGCTTTCATGAAAATGCATCGTGTCGTGCACTGTCACTTTTTCACTTTTGTTATTCTGAAGCAGTAGCAGGGTAAGTGGGGTATAGTTGTTATTTTTAAAAAAAACAACGTAATAGACAAGATCAAATTTTTCGGAAAATGCCCGGCCCCAATACCAGCGTGACAGATACTCTTGCATGGGTACTGCGCCGAGGTTATGGTCGTGATATCCGTAAGCCTGGAAAGGAATTCTGCGAACGCTTCCGTCTGGTAGTTCTGTAACCTCAATCAAACCTTCAACCACTGCTTTTGGTACGCTCAGGAGCCACTGGTGACGGGGTACTTGACCATGATTATTGGCATCTTTTTTTTCGTACCTGATTCTTTGGCCTGATTTGAACAACAGGCTGGCTTTAATTTTTTTCTGACGTGCCGGATAGGAAAAGTCAATGTCGAGAGCGTACTCATCACGTTCTGCATTATAGATAAAGCTGTTTTTTTCAAATCGAATGCCGATTTCAGAGCGGGTGCTTTCAAAAAGTTCATGACCTCCTTCCCTGATGAAATTGACTATCTCATCTCCGTTTTTGTATAACTGGAAGCTGAAGGCGGAGTAGTTGGAGGGAAGAGGGGGAGCTGAAGAGCTCTTTTTTTTCCAATTCTCATAATGGTTTGTGTAGTAAGGTGAGAAGGGAAAGCCGGCAAACCAGATAAGCACAACAGAAAATCCGCTCGTTGTATCTTCCGCATCGAAATACCACCACTCATAAGCACCCGGTTCCCGCATATCGTGCCAGATCTCCTGGCAGAAATCTGTGGTAATATTCATACCGGAGTATGGTGATGTTGAGACACTGATGCATGCAAGAACCCTGCGATGTGGCTCGTAGCACAAAAGAGGCCTTTACTGCTTTTAATCGGTGTGGACAGAGA
>CAIOLC010000036.1 GCA_903859055.1 uncultured Chlorobiaceae bacterium
GGTCGTAATGCCCTCTTCAGGCAATCTTTGTGAAAGTCCACTGAAAGGTAAACAACACACGACTACAGTATGGCCACGTTTTTTGAGCTCCTTACTGAATAACAATACTCTGTTTGATCCTCCAGACCAATTTGGAGTTGCATCAAATATCATGATCTTCATCCTTCAGCCCTCAGCAATATTAAGGCGGAATGTACTTTTTTCAAGTATGCCGCATTGTTTTGCAATTCTCTCTTGTTTTGTAACCCAGAAGCTCTATGTTCGATATGGCGTTATGTTTTTGCATCTTTGCAAGGTAAATCGAAATTTCACAGATCAGCCTGTGCCACAAGATAGGTAATAATGAACACATCTACAGTTTCAGATCCTTACGTGGTCAAGCGTCCCGCCTTTTTTGCGAACACATCGTTCCTGATCACCATTATGGTGCTCTATCCACTCACAGGCACTTTGCTTTTTACGCTTGTTGATGGAGGTACACAAGTGAGTGGGTCACTGTTGCGTCCAGATAAAAGCATGCTTCCCATTATCCGTATGGTTCAGTCTGCCGGAGAAATCTTTATACTGGCATTGCCTGTTCTTTTTCTGTCGGCCTTGCATACCGGCAGTAAACATCCATTTTCCTCGGAGAGTCTTGCTTTTTTAGGAATAGGTAAAAAAGTTGATTTCCAGGCAATTTTGCTCGGAGTTTGTGGAATTCTTCTTCTTCAGCCCTTGCTCTTGACTCTGACGGCGGTGCAGGATCTCTATCTCTGGCCCTCATTAGGAGAGGCTGGCGCAGATGTTCTCCGTCAGCGTGCTGTGATGGACTTGTTTATCAGGAATCTTGCTTTGGTGCGAAACTTCCCGGAGTTTTTGCTGGTTGCATTTGTTCTTGCCTTGACTCCGGCTTTTTGTGAAGAGTTGTTTTTCAGAGGTTACATCCAACAGAATTATACTCGCTCGATATCCTCTGGAGGAGCTGTGCTTTTGACTGGGTTTATTTTTGCTTTTTTCCATTTGAGCGCAGCAAATCTTCTTCCTCTTGCTTTGCTTGGATGTTATATTGGCTATATTTATAGCAAAACAGGTAATTTGGCGATACCATTTTCTCTCCATTTCATCAATAATCTGGCTGCACTGCTTCTTCTTCTGTTCACAGAAGATGGAGATGCAGCGATGGGGATACGGTTTGAGTCGATGGTTACTCTCCCTTGGTGGTGGTTGATTGTTTTGGGAAGTCTCTTTCTGTTTGTTAAGGTTATCTTGCGGTTTCGAGGGCCATTGCCATCGGCGGAAGACCTGTTGTGAAAGGCATCAAGATAGTGAGTCGTTAAAATGTGAGGTATGGGCAAGCTCCTTAGTTATAATTTATTGCAGCGGGTCATAGTGGCGTTGCTCGGAATTCCGCTGCTCTTGTGGCTTATAGGGAGCGGT
This sequence comes from uncultured Chlorobiaceae bacterium, assembly GCA_903859055.1. Classification (GTDB taxonomy): domain Bacteria; phylum Bacteroidota; class Chlorobiia; order Chlorobiales; family Chlorobiaceae; genus Chlorobium. The sequence continues at coordinate 1,417 of CAIOLC010000036.1, forward strand.
GGAGCTCTTTTTTTTGTTTTTTTTTTACTGTTAGCTCTTTTAGCCGTTTTCGAGTTTCATCGTCTTGCGCTCCAGAAGGCTCATCCGCCTCCACTTTGGCTGGTATTGCTGATGACGCTTTTTTTCCAGGTAAATTTTTATCATCAGTATGCTGAAGTTTGGGAGCTGTTGCTTCTTTTCGTTCTTGTTCTGATGGTCATGGAGCTTTTTTTGAAAGAGGGATCACCCTTACTCAATCTTGGTGCTGTGTTTCCTGGTTTACTTTATGTCAACCTCTCTTTTGGTTCACTGCTTCGGCTACGTCTTGAAAACCCTGGTGCTAAAGGGGAGGTTATGCTGCTCCTCATGTTTATTTGTGTTTGGGCAGCCGATATTTTTGCCTATTTCGGAGGCAGTACACTCGGTGGTAAATTTATTCACCATAAGTTATTTGAAAGACTGAGTCCCAACAAGACGTGGGAGGGTTTTTTGTGCGGGTTGGGTGGCAGTATTACTGCTGCGATTATTTATCAGAGTTTTGTGCCACGAGTGCCATTTACGACAGCTCTCTTGACTGGAGTCCTTATTGGTATGGCAAGTCCTGCCGGTGATCTGGTTGAGTCGATGTTCAAGAGAGATGCGGGAGTAAAAGATTCTTCCGGCTTGATCCCCGGTCATGGCGGAGTGCTTGACCGGTTTGATACTATCATGTTTGTGTCGCCATTTATATACTTTATTACGTTTTATCTCTGAGCATGCGTAAGGAAGTATGCCTTGTACGGCATGTAACCCAAATGTTTTTTATATTGATTCGGAATGTTATTTACAGAAGAGCCCTGTATATCGGCAGGAGAATTAACAGCACGAGGTTGTCGTCATGAAAATTGAAAGCCTTCTTTCTGAAAGATATATCGTTTTGAATCTTGATCTTTCCCGGAAAAGCCTGGTGATTGAGAAAATGCTCTCTCTGGTGGCCGATCATCCTGGAATTGCAGATATTGACAAGCTGCGGGAGGATGTGCTTAAGCGTGAACAGGATATGTCGACCGGGATAGGGAAGGCATTGGCTCTGCCTCATGCAAAAAGTTCCGGTGTGATCCGACCCGTTATGGCTTTTGCGACTCTCTTGAAAGAGATTGATTTCGATTCTATTGATAACGAACCGGTTAAAATTGTGTTTTTATTGGCGACTCCAGAGGAGATGCTTGCAGAGCACTTGAAGTTGCTCGGGCGGATTACGAGGCTGGCTGGTCGGGAGGAGGTTCGCCAGAAACTTGTGCTTGCCCGGTCATCAGAAGAGGTGATCGAACTTTTCAGGGAAGAAGAAAAAGATTTTCCGCAGATATAACATTTTATGTCGCAGTATCAGTCAGTTAAAGGCACCAGGGATATTTTACCCGAAGAGGTGGTGCAATGGAAGTATGTTGAAGATATCGTCAACACCCTTGCCGGGCTTTACGGGTTCCGGGAGATTCGAATTCCAGTTTTTGAATATACCGAGCTTTTTCAGAGAGGTATTGGCTCGACCACTGACATTGTCGGAAAAGAGATGTATTCTTTTCAACCGGATCCAAACGGTCGCTCAGTGACGTTGCGTCCTGAAATGACTGCTGGTGTGATGCGAGCTGCTCTTCAGAAAAACCTCTTTTCGTTGGCACCTGTTCACAAATTGTTCTATATCGGAGAACTCTTTCGCAAAGAGAGACCCCAGGCCGGAAGGCAACGTCAGTTTTCACAATTTGGAGCTGAATTACTTGGAGTCTCTTCTCCTGCTGCTGTTGCTGAGGTGATTACACTGATGATGCATGTTTTCGATTCACTTGGCCTTGGGGGCCTTAAACTCAGACTCAATACGCTTGGCGATACCGATGACAGGCTTCGCTATCGGGAGGCTTTGCAGGCCTGGTTTTCACCGTTTCATAACCTTCTTGATGAAGCGTCCAAAGAGCGACTTGAAAAAAATCCACTGAGAATCCTTGATTCAAAGAATCCTGCGATGCAGGAGCTTGTAGCAGGAGCACCAAGGCTTTACGATTATCTTAAAGCCTCGTCACTTGATGATTTCAGGAAAGTTCTCTTCTACCTTGACGAGAGGAGTATTAAATACGAGATTGATCACCGTCTTGTACGAGGGCTTGATTATTACTGTCATACAGCTTTTGAGGTGACCAGTTCAGAATTAGGCGCTCAGGATGCCATTGGTGGAGGCGGGCGTTACGATGCTTTGGCCAGAGAGTTAGGCTCCTCTGTTGATGTGCCGGCCTCAGGTTTTGCGGTAGGTATAGAACGGTTGCTGATTATAATGGAAAAACAGGGACTTTTTGCAACCATTCCACAGGATTCTCCAACAGTCTATCTTGTTGTGCAGGATCAGGCACTGGCTGATCATGGTCTGTCTATTGCATGGCAATTACGCCGTGCAGGTATAAAGACAGAGATAGATTTGGCATCAAGGAGCATGAAAGCGCAGATGAGGGAGGCGAACAAGGTAAAAGCTTCCTACGCATTATTTCTGGGACATTTGGAATATGAGACTGGCCAATATTCCCTTAAAAATCTGGTAACCTCTGAGCAGACAACGCTTAGCCTGGAGGCTGTGCTTCACTTTCTGCATGAACAGGGTCAATCAAAGCCTCATTTCTCATGAAGATCGGTTCTCATAAGGTCACCGTCTTTGGAAAGAAAGAGTGTTGCCTGTGTGACCAGGCCATTGAGTTGCTCGAAAAAGTCCAGCTTTCCTGCCCATTTGAGTTGGAAAAAATAGATATTTCTGCTCATCCTGCGTTGCAGGCAGAGTTCGGCCTTAAAATCCCGGTTATAGTTGTTGATGGTGTTCCTGCCTTCAAATACAGGGTAAACGAAAACCGCCTCAGGGCGTTGTTGCATTGATGCTGAAATTTATTCTTTTTTTTCTCGTTCTCTTTCTGGTCATTCGTTTGGCTCTCCGTCTGCTCATTCGACTCGTAAAAGGGGGAATATTTTTTATGAGCCGAGGTGGTTTCGATGCTTCAGGAGCTTCGTCTGCTCCCCATGTTTCGAAAAGCTCTCTTGATGAGGCTGAATATGAAGTTATAGAAAGCCACCTTCGCGATAATAAAGAGGTAAAGGGCGGGGAGGCTGTGTAAGGTTTTTTGCTGTTGGTAGTTTTTTTGTTACATTGCCGTGCTTGATTTGGAAGGTGATAGAATTATCTTATCTGAAAGTGGGGTATCCCCACTTTTTTGTTTTCTGTAAAAGTTTGTGAGAGGTATTCATGCGAGAGCGTATCAGCAATGTTGTGCTTCAGATTGTGGCTGAGTCCGTCGGCACGCGTGGGGAGGGTGCCTATCTTGTTGATGTGAAGGTAAAGGGTAATGCGACGAGCCGAAAGATCGAGATATTGATGGATGCTGATTGTGGTATTCGTATTCATCAGTGCGCCTGGTTCAGCAGAAGAATCCGTGAGAAAATTGAGGCTGATGATGAGCTCATGGACTTTGCTGGCGAAAATTTTGACTTGATGGTCTCCTCTCCCGGGCTGGGTGAGCCGGTGATTATTCCGCGTCAATACATTCGCCATATCGGAAAACTCTTGCGGGTCAGGTACACTGATTCGGAGGGAGAACCGGCCGAGTTGAGTGGTCATCTCCTGGATGTATCATTTACAGAGGATGGCAAGGGGTGGATTGTTCTCAAGCAGGAAGCTGGCAAAAAGAGAAAGCCGACATCAGCAGCAGAAGGTATGACACTTTCTCTGGATCAGGTTATATGTGCGATACCTGAGGCTGAGCTATAGCAGTTTTTATCGGAAGAGCGGGGATTTTCTTTTATAAATGCACAATCTATTAGAGCGAGATGGTCAGAAAGAAGATAAAGGATGAGGGGCAGGACAGAAGGTTGCTGATTGCTGGTGCTTTTGGGGAAATTGAGCAGTCAAGGATCTTTCTCGACAAACGTACTGAAGTGGCGGCTGTAAAAATGGATATTGCTGATCTTCTGAAGGATATCATCCAGAAGCAGCTTCGGAAAGATTATGACCCTGAAGTTGAATCCAACATTTTTATCAACCCTGAACGGGGTGATTTTGAAGTTTACATTCTTAAAAAGATTGTTGAGGAGGTAGATATAGAGAGTATTGAAATGTCCCTGCAAGAGGTAAGAAAAATTGATGACTCCCTTGAAATTGGTGATTATTATGAGGAGGGACCGATAAAACTTGAGGACTATCTCACTCGCAAATCCATACAGATTATAAAGCAGTCAGTACAGAAAAAAGTTCGGGATCTGGAGCGCCTTCTTGTCTATGAGGAGTGTCTTGAAAAGGTGGGTGAGATTGTTGCTGGTGAGGTTTACCAGATTCGTGCAAATGAGGTTATTTTTACCTACAACACCTCCAAAGATCATCGCGTTGAGCTTGTTTTACCGAAGTCAGAGATGATGAAAAAGGATAACCCTCGCCGTACCCCGAGGATGAAGCTCTACGTCAAACGTATTGAGCGTGAGAAAGCAAAAGTCAAGCTTGATGACGGGAGTATGGTCGAGCGTGAAAAGCCGGATGGTGGCATGAAGGTTATTGTTTCCAGAGTTGATGACAGGTTTTTATATAAGCTTTTTGAGCATGAGGTTCCTGAAATACTTGATGGCCTGATTGTTATCAAAGCTATTGCCCGGGTTCCCGGAGAGAGGGCTAAAGTGGCCGTTGAATCAACGAGTGCGCGGATTGATCCCGTTGGTGCTACGGTGGGATATCGGGGTAAAAGGATTCAGAGCATTGTTAAAGAGCTTAACAATGAAAATATCGATGTTATCTACTATGCTGACGAGCCTCAGATCTACATTTCAAGAGCAATGCAGCCAGCAAAAATTGACCCGTTAACCATCCATGCCGATGTAAAAACCCGTAAGGCCAGGGTTATGCTTAAACCCGACCAGATCAAGTACGCAATCGGAAAGAGTGGTAACAACATTCATTTGGCTGAAAAACTTACCGGTTATGAGATAGATGTTTATCGTGATGTCATTGACAAATCGACTGAAGATCCGACGGACATCGATATCATTGAGTTCCGTGAAGAGTTTGGCGATGATATGATTTATCAGCTTCTTGATGCTGGTCTTGATACAGCCAAAAAAGTGCTGAAAGCTGGAGTTGATGAAATTGAGCTTTCACTTCTGGGATCGCCAAAGATCGAGGAGCAGACTGTTTTTGGGAAAAGCTACAAGAGCAGTGTCAAACCAAGAGAGCGAAAAGTTACTGATGATGAAAAGCGCTATTGGAAAAAAATTGCTGAAAATATTTATAAAACTGTGAAAGAACAGTTTACAGAGGCGGATCTGGTGGGTCTCTTTCATGATGATCTCTATCCAGAGCCTGATGAATCGGTGATTGATCAATCATGAAAAGTGTAAAAGACTGATTATTTGGTTTAAGATGTAAAGAGTTTATAAATCCAGAGGAGGATGTGATGGCCCTTGAGGACATGGAAAAGAGATATCGTATAAGTGATATAGCGAGAGAACTGCAGGTGAGTCCGCAGGAAGTATTACTTTTTGTCAAAAAGGAAGGGGGCAAAGTGGCCTCTACATCCTCTATGGTAAGTGAAGAAATGCACACCAAGATATTTGGCCATTTCAGCGTTGAAAAGAAAATGGTCGATGAGACCAAAAAAATCAGAGAGGAAAAAGAGAAGCGCTTGACGAGGCTTGAGGAGCAGTCAAGAAAAACTTATGAAAAAGAGAAGCATCTCAGCGAAACACTCAGTCCTCCTCCGGCTCCCGTAGTTGTTGTTGCGGAAGAGAAAAAAGAGGTTGTTCAGGATGTCGTCACAGCGCTTGTTCCGGATCTTGTTCCAGAGCCGGAAATTTCTGTGGTTGAAGTTCCTGAAGTTCCTGAAGTTCCTGAAGTTCCTGAAATTTCTGAGGTTTCTGATATGCCTGAAATCATCGAACCTGAGCCTCAAAAAGAGGAGCCGTCGGTCAACGAGCATCTTGTTTCTTTTGACATTCCGCAGATGATGGGAGGTCTTACCGTTATTGGCACACTAGATATTCATGCCGGAAGGAACAAGAAAAACCGTAA
>CAIOLC010000037.1 GCA_903859055.1 uncultured Chlorobiaceae bacterium
ACAAATACCTCGAAGCTCTGCTTCGAGGTCGTTTTATTCAAAAAGCCCAATAAGAAAATCCTTATTCGTGTTTGTGTGTCGGAAATTCGCGCAATGGGCGTATCTTGACAAAGTGCATCGAATCGCGATTTCATTCAACGGAAGGGACATCTTGACGACAAAAACAAAACGGCAGCAGGTCACATTCAAGATCCCAAAAGAAACCAATGACCGCCTTGGGGCTCTTGCAATCGCGACCAGGCGAACGAAAACTTTTGTTCTGGAGGAGGCCGTTTCAGCGTATCTGGACTATAACGAGTGGCAGATTCAAAGCATTCTGAGGGGGTTGGAAGATATGAAGGCAGGGCGAGTAACCCCTATCGAAGATGTTATTGCTGAACTGGAGGCAGAACTTGAAAATTGTCCTGACTAAAGATGCAAGGAATTCTCTTCGCGAGATAGAGGCTTATATCGGCCAGACCAGCAAAACAAACCATCATTACTCTTTTGAATAAGATCGCCAGACAGTTGCCCGAATACCCGGAGAGCGCAAAGCTCGGCAAAATAACCGATACAAGGGAACTCTACTTCTCAAAAGAGAGAGGTTTTTTGTAAGAGCTGGAGCGCACAACATAAATATTGCCGCGAAAGTGACATCGTCATATTTAGAAGCTACCTCGGTTAATTTGGATAGAAAAGGTAGCGGACTCTTGGCCGGTATAGCTTATGACACTCCGATTTCGAATAACCTCAGCTATCGTTCTTCTTATACGTATTATGACAAGGCAGGAGGAGTTAGCGGTGCTTCTGCTCACATCTTCACTGTTGGGATTATAGCAAAGTAACGGTAGTACAAAGAATTTAATAAACAATTTATGGGGCTAACGTTAAGTGAGCGGCACGCTTGTGTCATGCAGTCAGAAATTCGCAATATGTCGATTGAGTGCGTCAAGGTTAACGGGATCAATCTTGCTCAGGGCGTTTGCGACACCCCGGTTCCAGAGGCAGTTCTTCGGGGGGCAGTAGATGCGGTTGAGCAGGGGATGAACACCTACACCCACTATGCAGGCCTGCTTCAACTGCGTCAGGCAATTGCAGACAAGCAAAAAAGCTCTTCAGGGGTACTTTTCGATCCGGAGAGTGAGATTATTGTCAGTGCCGGAGCAACCGGAGCACTTTATTGTGCATTCCAGGCCTTGCTGAACCCGGGCGATGAGGTGATTGTTTTTGAGCCTTTTTATGGATACCATATCAGCACCTTGCAGGCGGCTGAGGCTGTTCCACTCTATCTTCCGTTGAGGCTGCCAGAGTGGTCGTTCAGCGAGCATGACCTTGAGCACCTTGTAACATCTCGTACCAGGGGGATTATTGTCAATACTCCTGCCAACCCCACCGGAAAAATTTTCTCGTCTGCCGAACTTGGGTGTATAGCCTCTTTTGCAGAGCGTTACGATCTCTTTGTCTTTACCGATGAAATTTACGAGCATTTTATCTATGGCGATCAAGTCCATCACTCTTTTGCAGCATTACCGGGGATGAAGGAGCGGACAATTACCATTTCAGGAGCATCCAAAACCTTCAGTGTGACTGGCTGGCGTATTGGTTATGCACTCTGCGATGCCCGGTGGGCGAGGGCGATCGGTTACTTCAATGATCTTGTCTATGTCTGTGCCCCAGCCCCGCTGCAGGCGGGAGTTGCCAGAGGAATGCGGGAACTCGGCAGCAGTTATTATCGCAGCCTTGCAGTGGACTACCAGGCAAAGCGTGACCGCTTCTGCGATGCCCTTGATCGAGCAGGGTTAGCACCGCATATCCCTGATGGAGCCTATTATGTGCTGGCAGATGTCTCTGCAATTCGTGGTATAACGGGTAAGGAGAGGGCAATGCACATTCTGCAGACAACAGGGGTGGCAAGTGTGCCTGGGGGAGCATTCTACCACGATAAAAGGGGAGAATCTCTCGTGCGTTTCTGTTTTGCGAAGGATGATGCCGTGCTCGATGAGGCGTGCCAGCGATTGCAGCTTCTCACTCGACAGGGTTGCTGACTCTCTCTCTCTCTGGTGTCGTTTTTGAGCAGGGTGCTTCAGTGTCGTTACTCTCCATCACATGATGGGGTAACAGAGTCTCGCCGTGGTCACTGCTGTGACCGGCTGATGTGTGAGTACCTTGGTCAATCAGGATGACTTCAAGGATAATAAAAGCTGAAACCGAAAGCTATAAGCCGAATTCTGTGGATTACCCGGCACAAACCGGGTAAAGCTGCAGCCATTTATCTCATGCGGCTTACCCGAAAACTCTCCTTGCGGAATTGAACGGGCCGCTCTTCTCCCTTGATAGGGAAAGCTCTCCTATTTAGCCTTGCTTCGGGGAGGTTTGCCAAGCACACTCCATTACTGCAGTGTCTGGTGGTCTCTTACACCGCCGTTTCACCCTTACTCCGGTTGCCCGAAGCGGTCTGTTTTCTGCTGCACTCTCTGTGATAACCGGCTTGCGCCGCCATCCCCGGGCTTGAGCCTTGCGGCTCTCGACCGGCACCCTGCCCTGTGAAGTTCGGACTTTCCTCTGCGCAACCTGACGGCTGCACGGCGACTGCACACTTGCGATTTCAGCTTTACAAAGAACGTTTATAAAAACAATTAACTTTCAGCCTCTTCAAAAAGCCGTTCATGAACAACAATACGCCCGCATGACTCGCAGAGGTAAAATCCCCCCTGTACAATCATGGTATGACGATTGGTTGGAACTCTTGTGTTGCAGCCAGAGCAGGCATTGCGGTTGAGTCTGACGACAGCATTGCGCAATGTGCCGCTTCTGAGGTGATCGTATTTGTCGAGCAGTCTCACAGCTTCTACGTTGATGTGAGACCGTTGTTTCTCTACCTTTTTTTTCAGGGAATCGACATCTCCTGCGGTTTCAATGACAATGCTCTCCAACTCCTCCTTTTTCTGAGTGACCTGTTTGCTCAGGTCTTCGAGTTGTTGATTGAGCACATCGTCCGGCATCATCTCCTCAGTTAATTCATCATAACGGTTTTCAATAATTAACTGCCGCCCCTTTTTTTGTATCTCCTGTGCCCGTTGTGTGGTGTGTACAATATCCTGAAGCTGTATCTCCGCCTGGGCTATCTCTTTTTCTTCGTATTCAATCTGTTTGGAGAGGGCATCGTACTCTTTGTTGTTGCGGGCGAGGGTCTGTTTTTCCTTGAAGTTCAGAATCTTGTTTTTACACTCGTGGATTGTTTCGTGCAGGCGAGAACGCTGTTTCAACTGGTCGTCAGCGACTTTCCTGCGAGATTCAATCTGGCGGGTTGTAAAGAGAAGATCTTCTTCAAGTGCCTCAATCTCCTCTGGCAGTCCTTTCTGAAGGCTGACGATGCTTTCTATCTGATTGTCAAGGTGCTGAAGCTTGACAAGAAGGTTAATCTTTGTATGATCCACTACTGCTGATGTTTTGGATTATTAAAGCATAAAAAAAGCACCTTCTCAAGAAAAGGTGCATACCGGTGTGTTGTATGTTATAAACCTGATCTGAGCTGATTCGACTGCCTTTCTCCTGTCAAACATCTCCAACTGCATATTCGCCTTTCAATTATGTTTGTGCCCGAAAGGAGACTCGAACTCCTACACCTTGCGGCGCGCGTCCCTGAAACGCGTGCGTCTACCAATTCCGCCATTCGGGCATACACTATGTCTGTACCAGATTCAAAAAAGTTACTTGATCTCCTTGTGCAGGGTATGCCGCTGCAGGTTCGAATTGTACTTTTTCAGGATAAGGCGCTCAGTGGTATTCTTTTTGTTCTTCGTTGTCGTGTATCTTGATACCGGTTTCCCCTCTTTCTTTGCCTCTGTACACTCAAGGGTGATAACGATTCTATTCTCTTTTCCTTTAGCCATGATAAACTTCGATCAGGTGTGTAAAATTGTAAACAGTCTTTAATATAAGTTCATTTATGTACTTTTGCAAGTTATGGTTTTTATCTTTCTCTCATAACAGGAGAAAAGCTATTTTTCGCTCTTCCAATAATAACCCTAAACAGGTAACACCACCGTGCTTGACAGTAACTATTTTCATTATTCCGGCAAAAAGCTCAACTGCGAAAACGTCAGTCTGGAAGAGCTTGGAAGCCGTTTCGGTACGCCACTCTATGTAACTTCCACAAAAAGCCTTGTTGACAGCTACCATGCTTTTGAGAGAGCGTTTGAGCAGTTACCCCATTTTACCTGCTACTCAGTCAAGGCTAACTTTACGCTCAGTGTTATCCGCACCTTTGCTGAGCTGGGGTGTGGGTGTGATGTTAATTCCGGGGGAGAGCTCTACCGTGCGCTGCGAGCTGGTGTCGTGCCTGAAAAAATTATTTTTGCCGGAGTTGGTAAAAAATCAGAAGAAATTGCGTACTCTCTTGAGAGTGGCGTGCTTATGCTGAAGGCTGAATCAATCTCTGAGCTTCAGATGATTCATCGGGTTGCCGGAGAGCTTGGTAAAATTGCACCTGTTGCCTTGAGAATAAATCCGAATGTGACTGCTGAAACCCATCCCTACATTACAACAGGGGACAGCAAGGAGAAATTCGGGATTGATGAGGCGGAGCTTCCGGCGGTCTTGACGCTTCTTGGTCAGTTGCCGAATCTTCGTCTTGTAGGTCTTGACATGCATATCGGGTCGCAGATTTTTGATCCGGAATATTATGTGGCGGCCACAGTGAAGCTTCTCGCTCTTTTCAATTTGTCGAAAACTATGGGCTTTGCCATTGAATTTCTTGATATCGGTGGCGGGTTTCCGGTGACCTACGATCCAGCCAAACCAGCGACACCGATTGAGCGGTTTGCCGAAAAGCTTGCGCCTATGCTTTTGGCGGCGGGTGTGAAGGTAATTTTTGAGCCGGGCCGCTATCTTGTCGCCAATGCTTCAGTGCTGTTGACCAGGGTGCTCTATAAAAAACGTAACCATGTCGGAAAGGAGTTTTTTGTTGTTGATGCAGGTATGACTGAGTTGATTCGGCCAGCACTCTATCAATCGCATCATGAGGTTCAGGCTGTGACCCGACATGGTGAAACCGTTGTTGCCGATGTCGTGGGGCCGATATGTGAGTCGAGTGACTTTTTTGCCCGTCAGCGGGAGATTGATGCGGTTGATGAGGGAGAGCTGCTTGCGGTGATGTCGTGCGGGGCGTATGCCTCTGTTATGAGCAGCAATTACAACGGCAGGCTTCGACCGGCTGAGGTTATGGTGCATGGAGCGGAGGCAACGCTTGTCCGCAGGCGTGAAACCCTTGAACAGCTCGTTCAGAATGAGCTGTTCTGACAGGCGCGGAGGTTAAGGGTGGAGGTTTCTGAAGATTCTGAGAGTTGCATCGGCCATATTCAGGGTGTAGAAGTGAATTCCCTTGATATGATGGTCGATCAGCTCCTGAACCTGAGCCGTTGCCCATTCGATACCGATTGACGCAACGTCAGTATCATTGTCAGCTTCAAGAACTTTTTTCAGCAGAGGAGCGGGAATTCGGGCACCAAGTGCCAGTTCTGACATTCGGATCATTCCCTTCCTGGTGCTGACGGGCATGATTCCTGCAATAATGGGCACCCCGATACCTGCGATGTGACAGCGCTCTACAAAGTCGAAATAGTCACGGTTGTCGAAAAAGAGCTGAGTGACGATATAGTCAGCACCGGCATCAACTTTCTCTTTCAGATACTCAATCTCTTTCAGTCGATTTGGCGTTTCAGGGTGTCCCTCCGGAAATCCTGCGACACCGACTCCAATGTCGGGGAAGTTGTTTTTAATGAAGCGGACAAGATCGATGGCATGAGGAAAATTTTTGGTGGCCTCCTGAATCGATTCTATCCCGGCAGGTTTGTCGCCTCTCAATGCAAGAACGTTGTTGATACCGTTCTTGCGGTAGTTCTCCAGAATGGTTCCTGTATCCCCAGTATCGGAGCAGATGCAGGTGAGGTGCGATACAACGGTCAGGCCGCTCTCCTGCTGGATTCTTGTGACCAGATCATGCGTCCTTGATCGGGTTGAGCCCCCTGCGCCGTAGGTCACGCTGACATAGGAGGGGTTGAGCGGCGAGAGTGCAGCGATGGTTTTAAAGAGCGTTTCCCACTCCTCATCTTTTTTGGGAGGAAAAAACTCAAAGCTGAAGAGAGGTTTTGTGGCAGAGTTCAAGAGTTCTTTGACAAGCATGCAGCAAGTGAAGGTTAGCTTTTTTGATATGAATAGAGACGGAATATACAAAAACAATGGTGTGCCTAACGTAAAAAATATAACGAGGCTGCGACTGGTCAGCCAATTTTCGATGGCACCCTTTCCGGCGGTACGGTTGCTTGTTGTGATTGTTTCAGGAATTCTTGCAGGGGTAAATATGACGTTTTGCCTTGAGACATGGTTACTCTTGTGCGCCGTTGCCCTTGTCGCTCTTCTGGCAGCTCTTCTCTATGAAAAGGTGAAGCACCGAAACTCTCCTTTTCCACTCTTTTTTGGAGCGGTCAGCTATACACTCTTTGTGCTTTTCAGTTTTGCTGCCTTCAGCAGCTATCGGCAAGACTATGCGCCTCGTGATGGGCTGACAGCTTTCTGCGGTAAAAACCTTCTTCTTTATGGATGTATTGACGGAAGACCAAATTTCTCGGAGTCAGGAGCTGGCTGGATTATGGAGGTTGAAGAGGTTTTTGAGAACGGCAGGACGGTGAAGCTGCATGACAGAGCGAAGGTCTTCATGCGCAATGGTGGAGTGGCGGGCACCAGGGTTCGCAATGGTGATATGGTGCGGGTGAAGGGGAAACTTGATCTTGTTCCCGAAGCTTCAAACCGAGGAGAGTTTGATCCACGCAAGGCTGCGCGTATGAAACAAATTTCAGTCCAGCTCTACTGTTCTGGCCCCTGGCAAGTGTTGCCTGATGGTACGTCGAGGCTCAATGCTTTTGAGCACTTCATTGTACAGCCCACTTATGATTACATCATGAAGAGCCTCGATGAACTTCTGCCGGAAGGTCAGGAGCGCAAGCTCTCATCCGGTGTGCTTACAGGCGAACGCGAGACGATGTCGGATGAGGTTTTTGAAGCGTTCAAAATGACAGGTACTGCCCATATCCTTGCCGTATCGGGGATGAACGTCGGTTTACTGGCACTGGTTATCCAAATTTTTCTTCAACGGATGAAAATTACCACTCCTGGACGATGGCTCTCCTTTGTGCTCTTTCTCTTTATTCTGATGGTCTATTGTTACGTGACCGGCAACTCGGCCTCTGTCAAGCGTGCTGCCTTTATGGCGATGGTGCTGATGGGCGGCGAGACTCTCGGCAGAAAAACCTGGCCAGTCAACTCACTCGCCCTTGCCGATATTCTGATTCTTCTTTTTGATCCTCTTGATCTGCTGAATCCGGGATTTTTGATGACCAATGGTGCCGTTCTGGCAATCTTCCTGATCTATCCTCTTTTTGTTCCATCAGGAAAACAGCGAGGGGGTTTTCTGCGGGTGATTATGACTCTCTTGCTCAGCAGCGTCATGATCACTCTCGCCGCCATTATAGGGGTGTCGCCGGTGATCGCCTACTATTTTGGCACCTTTTCGGTGATCAGCATTCTTGCAAACATTCCTGTTGTGCTTTTTTCCACGTTACTGATGTATGCTCTTGTGCCGATGCTGCTGGTGAATCTTCTCTCAAGTTATGTCGCCTCCTTTTTTGCAGCAAGCTCCTTTTTTCTTGCAGAGCTCACTCTTCAGTCAGCCCTCTGGTTCAGCCGAGTTCCCTTCGCCTCCATCACGATAAAACCTGATGCTACAGAGATCTGGCTTTACTACACCATGCTTGCCTGTACTCTCTTTTTTTTCTCTCGAAAAGCCTGGGGCAAGCTTGCGGTGACGTTGCTTCTTGGAGCAAACATACTCTTCTGGTACTCTTTTTTACTGCAACCTCAGTCGCACGTGCCCGGTGTGGTGACTGTGAATCTTGGAAAAAACCTTGCCACATTTTTCTCTTCAGGTACCGAAACCGTTCTGATTGATGCTGGAAAGGCACTCCGCGACCAGAAGCGTCTCGCGCGGCAAATGACCGAGTATGGTCTCGATGCACCGACAGCAGTGGTGCAGTTCTATACTCCCGATAGCATCATTGCGCAGATGCCTGCCCGTAAACACCTTTTTCAGGCAGAGAGTGCGCTCATCCTGCCATCAATGGTCGTGGTGCGGCCAGAAGAGAAGGTGATCAAAATCTGGAGCCGCAAGCGATCGATGATTATGGTTTCAGGGACAGGTCGTCTGAAGGAGGAGGAGCTCTACAAAGCCGATATCGCCATCCTGTGGATGTATCGTTTCGCCGACAAACAGAAAGCGCAGCTTGCTTCATGGATCGGCTATGCAAAGCCGAAGCACTGCATTCTTGTTCCTGGCTCGTTTCTCTCTCGTTCGCAACTTCTTGCTCTGCAACAATTTGCGGCACTGCATCCAGGGGTTGAAGTGCGCAGCAAGAGTCAGCAGATTGTGGTGAGGTAAGAGGATGACGGCATCGGTGTATGTTGTCATGGGTTGGTCTGCTCACTCTTCTGTCGTGTCGGTTTTCTATCATTCAACAACCCCGCCGCAGAGCTACGGTGTATGAACTCATGTTCAGAAATTTTTCTCGCAGCAAAGCTTCGATGAATACATGCTGTAGCAATTCCTGGTGATGCGTACCTCAATTGTGGTATTCCAAAAGTCATATTTATTGACGATTATCAAACACAGGCTGTTGGTTTTTTTGAACAGTAACAATTATCTTCTTATGGATATTGGTATTCCCAGAGAAATAAAGGTAAAAGAGAACAGGGTCTCCTGTACTCCTGCGGGCGTGCGTCACCTTGTCAGTGGCGGACACCGGGTAGTTGTTGAGTGCGGGGCTGGCGAGGGAAGCGGATTCAGTGATGAAAAGTACCTTCTGGCCGGGGCCATTATGGCACCTGTACCTGAAGAGGTATGGTTGAATGACCTCGTCGTAAAGGTAAAAGAGCCAATTGCACCGGAGTTTCAATGGTTACGGCAGGATCAAATTCTCTTTACTTTTCTTCATCTGGCAGGTGCGCCTGAGTTGACCAGAGCATTGCTTGATGCCAGAACAACCTCGATTGCCTATGAAACCATTGAGCATGGCGGACGTTTGCCGCTGCTTGCACCGATGAGTGAAATTGCAGGTAAAATGAGCATCATCATGGGCGGCTTTTATCTGGCAGCTCATCAGGGTGGCGAGGGGAGACTGCTGGGAGCACTTCCAGGGGTTTTACCCGGCAAGGTGCTGATTCTTGGCGGTGGTTCGGCAGGAACAAATGCGGCCAAAGCGGCAGCAGGTCTTGGCGCAGAGGTGACTGTCATGGAGATCAATCAGGACAGATTGCGTGAACTTGAAGTGCTGCTGCCCTCTCAGGTTCATACCCTGTATGCCAGTGAACAGAACCTTGAGGAGGCGCTTGCTGATGTTGATCTGATTGTCGGTGCCGTGCTGGTGACCGGGGCAACTGCTCCAAAACTTTTGACTCGCTCAATGTTACGGAAAATGAAGAGAGGAGCTGTTGTTGTCGATATTGCCATTGATCAGGGGGGCTGTTTTGAGACATCACGCCCTACAACGCACGACAATCCCGTTTATATTGAGGAGGGCATTCTCCATTATTGTGTAGCCAATATGCCCGGGGCCTATCCCAGAACCTCCACAGAGGCTCTTACTGGTGCCACGTTGCCTTACATTCGGCGGATTGCTGATCTTGGTCTTGACGGTGCCATGGTGATGGTGCCCGGACTTGCGAAAGGTCTCAATACCCTGAATGGCCAGGTGACTCACAAGGAGGTTGCCCTCTCCCTTGGATTGCCGTTTCATGATAACCCCTTCCTCTAATCTCACAGGGTGAACTTCTCATCATCCCTTCTTGCGTATATTTTCTGGAACCCCTTGATTTTATCACTTTTTACTCAAACCGATTCTATCAATCATGACTGAAGTCCTCTCTTTTTCGATTCTTCTCGCTCTTTTTGCTCTCCTTGCTTTTGTCGCGTATCGACTGGTGCGTGACGCTCCGCTGAAGGCTGAGCTCCAGCGACTGCGAAGTGTGGAGGAGGAGGCGCGATCCATTGCCATCCTGCTGGAGTCGAAAACGCGGGAGCTTGAGGAGCTGAAAATTCGTCAGGCCCGGCTTGAGGCAGATATCAGTAACGAGCAGCGAAATGCAGCAGAAAAATTGGCCTTGATGCAGGAGTCAGAGTCGCGATTGAAAGGGGAGTTTGAAAACCTCTCCAACAGGATTTTTGAAGAGCGGGGGAGGGCGCTGGGCCAGGAAAATCGGGAACGAATAGACTCTCTTCTTCAACCTTTGCGTGAGCAGCTTGAGGCATACCGCAAGAGAATCGAAGAGGTGCATGATACCGATACGGCGCTTTCGGGGCAGCTCATTGAAGAGGTGCGTCAATTGCAGAAGCTGAGCGGCAGGGTGAGCGACGAGGCAAATACCCTTGCACGGGCAATCAAGGGTGAGGCAAAAAAGCAGGGCGATTGGGGCGAGATGATTATTGAAAGAATTTTTGAGGCATCGGGGCTTGAAAAAGGGCGTGAATATAGTGCCCAGGAGAGTTTTCGGGAGGATGATGGTTTCCTGAAGCGCCCTGACTTTATGGTGATGTTGCCGGGTAACAAGACCGTGATTGTTGATTCCAAGGTGTCGCTGACCGCTTATGAACGCTTTTGCAGCCTTGATGAGGATGCTGACCGCCAGAGAGCCCTCAGGGAGCATGTGCAGTCGGTTCGTCGCCATATTGCAGGATTGCAGTCAAAGGAGTACAGCAGCATCGGAGGCAACAGCACCCTTGATTTTGTCATTCTTTGCATTCCCCTTGAGCCCGCATGGCAGGCGGTGATGCAGGCAGATCCCGATATCATGTATAATCTTGCCGGTAAAAATGTGGTGCTTTGCGGTCCGACGACACTGATGATCACCCTCAAGCTTATTGCCCAGATATGGCGGCGCGAAAACGAGAACCGCAATGCCGAGCTGATTGCCGAAAAAGCGGGAAAGATTTATGATCAGGTCGCCCTGATTGTCGAAACCATGATGGAGGCTCAAAAAAAGCTCTCTGGTGTGACCGATTCATTTGAACTCGCATTGAGGCGCATCAAGGAGGGAAGGGGCAACCTGGTCGGGCGGGTGGAGGAGATTCGCCGGCTTGGTGCCAAGGTGAGTCGCCTAATCCCGCCGGAGATTGCAGCTTTCGGGGCGACTGAAGATGATCACCCGGTCGCCGAGTAGCGCGAAGCGCGTATCGAGGCGCGGCGAGCCGTGTCGATTCGGCCATCTGTATGCTCAGAGATCGTATGCCACGTATTCTGTTGTAGTGCTACCCATCTGAGGCTGGTAGTTCGCCGTTCGGCTCATACAATCACCCGGTCGCCGAGTAGCGCAAAGCGCGTATCGAGGCGCGGGCAGCTTATTAATTCCTGTTTGCACAGAGAAATATTTTTGTTTTTGTTACAACTGATACTATATTGATATCAATTAAGAAAAGCTATGAAAGTACTGACAAAAAAAACGGATTACGCAATAAGGGCTCTTTTGATGCTTGGAGCTAAAAAGGGGGCCTATGTTTCAGCAAAGGCGATTGCCAGTGAACAGGATATGCCCTACCAGTTTCTTCGGGGAGTGTTGCAGGAGATGATTCGTCACCACCTTATTGTGTCGAAAGAGGGGGTTCAGGGAGGTTTTATGCTGGCAAAAGATCCGGATGAGATTGGTGTCAGGCAGTTGATTGAAATTTTTCAGGGAAAGGTGCAGGTGTCGGAGTGCATGTTTCGCAGGCAGATTTGTGCCAATCGTTCACGCTGTGTCCTGCGTCACGAAATCATGAGGATTGAGCAAGTTGTTCATCATGAATTTGAACAGGTAACGATAGGCAAACTTCTTCGCAAGCTTCATGCTGGCGCGAACATGATGCCATCATTGAGGGACGGAGAAAAGCCTGATTCTCTAAAACTAAAAGAGGGGGTAGTTCTACAATGAAACGAGAGATTATTACCATAGATGAGAAGAGATGTACGGGCTGTGGAGATTGTATTCCTGGTTGTCCCGAGGGAGCATTACAGGTTATTGACGGCAAGGCCCGCTTGATCAGCGATCTTTTTTGTGACGGTCTTGGTGCCTGTCTTGGCCATTGCCCAACCGGAGCAATGCAGATTGAAACCCGTGAGGCTGAGCCCTACGATGAAAAGCGGGTGATGCACGAAAGTATTGTGCCTGCTGGTGCCAATGTTATTGCAGCTCATTTGCGTCATCTTGCTGATCATGGGCAGGATGACTTATTGCAGCAGGCGCAAGAGTACCTTGAGGCGCATGGTGTTGCCAATCCATTGCAACATGTTGCTGCCAAAAAAACTGTTGTCAACCATTCTCATGTAGCAGACCATCATCATGAAGGCGGGTGCCCCGGGAGCAGGATAATGGATTTCAGTGGCAAAAACAGTGAACCAGCCGCATTTTCCGCAGGGGCATCGAGTGCCCTTCGCCAGTGGCCGATTCAGCTTCATCTCGTTTCACCGCAGGCACCCTATTATAAGGGTTCAGATCTTTTGCTTGCCGCTGATTGCACCGCCTTTGCTGTCGGAGACTTTCATGGCTCCTTCATGCAGGGAAAAAGTTTGGCTATTGCCTGCCCGAAGCTTGATGCTGCTCTGGAGATTTATGTTGAGAAGCTTACAGCAATGATTGATTCGGGAGCTCTCAATACCATTACTGTTGCGATTATGGAGGTGCCCTGTTGTGGAGGATTGCTCTCGGTTGTTGCTGAGGCGCTTCGGAATACTCGACGCAAGGTTCCGGTGAAAAAAGTTGTTGTCAGCCTGCAAGGGGCGATTTTATCAGAAGAGTGGGTTTAGGACAATGGACAATGGACAATGGACAATGGACAATGGACAATGGACAATGGACAATGGACAATGGACAAAATCGGGAGTGGATATGATGAAAGATGCCATGGGGGGGTACAGGGGGACGGCCAGGGAGATAAGCAGGATTCTCGTTGATCATCCTGAGAATGCGGATGCCTGGTACAACAGGGGGAATGACAGGGCAAGTTGCGGCGATTTTGATGGGGCCGTCAGTGATTACAATGTGGCGTTGAGGCTTGGTCTTCGCTTTCGGGAAGCTGTTAATGCCTATGGCAATCGTGGTATGGCCAGAGTCGAAACAGGGGATCTTGATGGGGCTCTTGAAGATTTCAGTGAGATTATTGCCCGCAAGCCGAAGAACCTCTGGATGTTGCGTTCGGCATATCTCAACAGGGCTTTACAGAGAGAAAAAAAAGGTGACAGTGCAGGAGCTTTGGATGACAGAGGGTTGGCACTTCTGCTGTTGCCGAATACAAAAACAACAATATAATCATGGAGGATAGAACGATGGGAATGTCTTGTAACCAATGTCAGGAGAGCATTTATGGTACTGGATGCCGTGCGAGAGGGGTGTGTGGCAAGGATGAGTTGACTGCAAAACTGCAGGATGTGCTGGTCTATGCGACTGAGGGGGTTGCGCTTGTGGCTGAGCAACTGCCCGGAACAGTTTCAAGGAGCGTTGGCCAGCTTATCAGCGAGTCACTTTTTGTGACGGTTACCAACACCAACTTTGATGAAGATGCAATTGTTCTGCAAATATTGAAAACACTTGCCCTGCGCGATGAGTTGAAGAGCAAGCTTGTTGTCCAGCCCGCTCATGATGCAGCAGCGTGGAGTGGTAGCTCAAAAGAGGATTTTCTCGCGAAAGCACCCGCAGTCGCTCTTGACTGCCTCAGTGAAGATGAAGATATTCGATCTCTGAAAAGCCTCATACTTTTTGGCATCAAGGGACTGGCAGCCTATACCGATCATGCTGCTGTGCTTGGCTACCACGATGATGATATCGCTGCATTTTATGTCAAGGGGCTTGCTGCGTTGACCAAAGATCTTGCGGGTGATGAGTTGACGGCGCTCACGCTTGAGACAGGTGCTGTTGCGGTCAAGGCAATGGCGTTGCTCGATAAAGCGAACACAGAAACTTATGGCCATCCCGAGATCACCATAGTGAAAACCGGAGTCGGAACAAACCCTGGTATTCTGATTTCGGGACATGACCTGCGTGACCTGGAGGATCTGCTGAAGCAGACAGAGGGGAGTGGCGTTGATGTCTATACCCATTGCGAAATGCTGCCGGCGCACTACTATCCCGCCTTCAAGAAATACGCTCATTTTGCGGGTAATTATGGTGGTTCCTGGTGGTCACAGGACAAGGAGTTTGACTCATTCAATGGACCGATTCTGATGACGACCAACTGTATTGTGCCCGTTCGTGAAGCTTACCGTAACAGGATGTTTACCACAGGAATGGCGGGTTATCCAGGGCTGAAACATATTCCCGCCAGAGCAGAGGGTGGCCAGAAAGACTTTTCGATGCTCATTGAGCTTGCCAAAAGCTCTCCATCTCCAAAGGAGCTTGAAAATGGCCAGATTGTTGGTGGTTTTGCCCACAACCAGGTACTTGCGCTTGCCGACAAGGTGGTCGAAGCGGTCAAATCAGGCGCGGTCAAGCGGTTTATTGTGATGGCTGGCTGCGATGGACGGCATGCGTCACGTCGTTACTATACCGACGTTGCTGCGGCATTGCCGAACGATACCATTATTCTGACAGCAGGTTGTGCAAAATACCGCTACAACAAACTTGAGCTTGGCGATATCGGCGGTATTCCCCGTGTACTTGATGCCGGTCAGTGCAACGACTCCTACTCGCTTGCGGTTATTGCCCTGAAGCTGAAAGAGGTTTTTGCGCTTGAGGATATCAATGATCTGCCAATCTCTTTCGACATTGCCTGGTATGAACAGAAGGCGGTGACGGTGCTGCTTGCCTTGCTCTCCCTTGGAGTCAAAGGCATTCGCCTCGGGCCAACACTTCCAGAGTTTCTGACACCAAATGTAGCCGCAGTGCTGGTTGAGACGTTTGGTATCAAGCCGATTGGAACGGTTCATGCTGATATTGAAGCGATGATGGCTGGCGCATAATTTCAGTAGTGTACGACGACGTAAAAGAGGTTTTTTTTGATTTCGTTCATGACGAAAAGATAACTTTTCTCATTTCGCCACCAGAGAATCTGTCGCCACCACGCCGGTTTGGTTGGCACCAGAATAAACCTCTTTGACGATCCTTCAAACGCCCTGCTCCATGTCTGATGAAGACGGAGCAGGTGCGGGGGATCGCTTACGACAATAGCACTTTTCCATCCCTTTGTCTCCATTGTGTTTGATGTATTCACCGCCTCTTCCCAGGTTGTTCGGGACTTTGTATCAACCTTTATGGCCTCTCTTGGAACTCCAAGTTTTGTCATGCGGCGTTCACGCCAGTTGGGGTGAGCGGGACGATAAAATCGTTCGTCAATACCCGTCAGAATAATATGATTGGCATAACCCGCATTATAAAGTTCGGCACCTTTCACGACTCTGAGTCCATTATCTCCTCCCAGTACAATAATCACATCTGACTTAACTGGTATGTCGGCATATTGAGACACAAGAGTGCCAAGGCTTACAAAACAGAGAGCAATGGTGACCGTTACCCAAAAAAGAAAAATCAGTGAGCGTTGAAGCAAAAATTTCATACAGTGACAAGAGAGATTGAAAGCTGTGATGCGCCCGGTTTCGCTACCGGTTGGTGATTATAAATAATTTCTGGCAAGATTGAGGGGCAGAATCTACCATTCCTCTATGAAAATGTCACATTAATTTTGATTCATGGGCAATTTATGGGAGCTGTCAATGATC
>CAIOLC010000038.1 GCA_903859055.1 uncultured Chlorobiaceae bacterium
AAAAATATCTATATATCTTTGAAGAGGACAGTTTTCAGAAATATACAAAAAAATATATTTTGATACTCAAAATGTTACGAAAGTCAAATTTTAAACACCAATGAATTCAAGGGGTGCGAGCCAAATCGGGAATTGCTGCTTCTTGATGTAATTCGGCCCACGCCAAAACAAGTTTTATCTGCTTCCTCGGCAAATTCCCTTCGATCATCTCACAAGTGCCTATATCTACCGTACCTGAATACTCAGCATGGTAAACATGAAAATGCGGTGGCGGATGCTCACCTGGAGCGAAGTACATACGGATGATAATTCCATAAAACATCGATATTGTCGGCAAAGCTACCTCCTGTAGTCTTTTAAGCAAGCAACTTGTCATAGTCAGCGTGAGTGCCAATCCAAACCCAAAGAAAACCCCCATCAATCGACGTGGCGACTGCGCGATAATGAGAGCCGACACGAGCAGACCAGACTTTGCCCACTTTCTTGAATTGCAAAGAAGGGTGGGAGTGATCTGCTTTTATCATTTGAAAGTTCTTCTTGGCGAGACTACGAATCTCCACAGGAAAGCGTTCATAGCATGTCCAGAAGCTGGAAGCCGTTTTGTGTTTCAAAGGTCTCTCGTCACTCCTGCTTCATGTTCAGCAAGCGCCGCATTGATAAGGAAATCGAGCTTTCCTGCATTGGAGTCGGCTTCCAATTGTTTATCCCAACGCGCCTGCTCGAATTCGAGAAACCATTCACGGAGTTTTGAAAAAGAATCGTCATCCAATTCTGCAATATGTTGTTCCAATAGCTCCACTTGAGTCATACTATCCTCAATTTTTTATTTTTTGCGACTGTAAAGAGCTCGTCCACATCAACTTTCTTTAGAACACGGTAACGGAGTCATGATCACTCGTACCTCGTTACACCTCAACTCTTGAGCAATACTTGCTTTGTCGAAATAGCTACTTTCCGAAGTATAACCAACAATTTCAGGCAATCAAAATACATCTCATCAAAACAGACAACAACGACCTCCCTCTCGTTTCACACAAGCATCTTGGCCTTTAGCCGTACCCCTTCAAAAATTGCATCGGCAACCTGTGCGGGAAATCCGGCAGGCAATTGGGCGCTGACCAAGTCGATAACGTCAAGCGTCTTTCCGATCATATCATCGATAATGTCAACACATACCGATTCACTCAGACCGCAAGCAATACCCGTTGTCAGAAGATGTTGTTTCTGCATATTTCTCCACAAGTAGTGTTTGTTTTTGCCCCACAAACCCATAGCCATTCTTGCCTTGTAAGGCGAGAGCATTTTTGGCCCGTTGCCCATGACAGGATAAGCCGACAGAACGTCATAGAGCGGTGTCAGGTGGTATGAGCCACCACGGTCAATGAAAATGCTGAAATTTTTGGCATGACCATCGATGGCACAAAGGAGTAAAAAGGCAACCTGCGCTCGAAAGAATTCATGACGATCCTGATCAGCCATTGATGAACCTAAAAGCAGATTTATGATCGACCTTATTCCCGGCCCTCCATCAGTCTCGTATTTCCGCCCTGGCGGAGTACCGGTGGCCTGGCACATATCCTCCTGTGGCAACCGGATAATCCACGAACCATCCATCGAGAAGGTTCGGTCAAAACGCTCGACAACCAATGTTTTTCTATCGCCAAACTGAGCTATCTGGCATGAAGCAATTGGCATACCATAAGCCTGCAAAAGCTTGCTGCACAGCCATTCATTTTCAACAGAGGTGGTCATATCAATATTGAAATGACCCATTTGACCGAGCGGAAGCTTGAAGATATGTGTCGTAGGCGTAGCTCCGCGTGGCCGTTTCCATTGCCCATCATGCCAGAGCAACGCTGTCTTCTCCTGGGCTCCTGCAAGTGAGATGCGAAACTCTTCGAGTCCATCCATTGTTTTGCCGAAGGAATCTGACGTTACTTCTCGGGCTATCAGCCTTTCGATGTCATCATCACTGAGCGGTTCAGCAGTGATCGTCCTGACATCAACCATATCGACCCCGTCGGGCATTAATTGAATTGCACCCACACAGTCTCGACCTATTTCTGCAAGAAGGTGAAAAGCCTCAATTGAACCGGTAGAAAAACGATCCCTGATTCTTCTTCGAATCACATCATTATCCGGCAGC